>NZ_SIJC01000018.1 GCF_010078385.1 Chengkuizengella sediminis | reverse complement strand
TGGTTTGAACGGTTTTTTCATATCATTGCAATCCGTTGAGGATAAATCAATTTTTGTATTAAAAATTTGTAGTTTTTACAGGTGAATCTGAAGTAAGATTCTGTACATTATATAAACGTGCATAAGCTCCTCCAGTTTTCATTAACTGTTGATGAGTACCCATTTCTTTAATTTGACCATCTTCCATATACACAATTTTATCCGCATGTGTGATTGTGGAAAGACGATGTGCCACAATGAGAGTTGTTCGATCTTTTGCTAATTTGTCTAACGATTTTTGAATCAAGGCTTCTGATTCTAAATCAAGAGCTGAGGTTGCTTCATCCAAAATTAAAATTTGCGGATCTTTAAGGAACACTCTTGAAATGGCAACACGTTGTTTTTGTCCCCCAGATAATTTCACTCCACGTTCTCCAATTTCGGTGTCATAACCCTTAGGAAGCTCCATAATAAAATCATGTGCATTTGCAGCCTTAGCAGCTTGAATCACCTCTTCTTCTGCTGCATCAGGTTTTCCAAACAAAATGTTTTCACGTACAGATCCACTAAATAAAATGTTATCTTGCAGCACCATTCCAATATTTTCACGCAGACTTTTTGTTTGAACATTGGTAATATCGTGACCATCAACACGAATAACTCCTTGATTTATATCGAAAAATCGAGGAATTAAACCTACAAGTGAAGACTTTCCACCACCACTTATCCCAACTAAAGCCACTGTTTCCCCTGATCGTATCGAAAATTGAATATCCTTTAAAACAGGTTCTCCGTCTTTTAGATAACTAAAAGTAACATGGTCAAATTGGATATCCCCTTTCACGTTTTTAATAGGATAGGCGTGCGGTGCATCTACAATATCGTATGGTTCTTCCATGAACTCCACCATTCTTTCTAAAGATGCTGCTGCTTGCGTTAATACAGTAGAGGAATTTACCAAACGACGTAATGGACTGTACAATCGATCCAAATAACCAAAAAAAGCAACAAATGCACCTAAAGTCAAATTTCCTTGAATGACTTGATAACCACCATAACCGATGACAAGGAGTGGAGCGATATCAGTAAGTGTATTAATAATTGAATGAGTTAGTGCATTCCATCGAGTTTGTTTCAAAGCTCTATCTAAATAGATGCTATTTCTCTTTCCAAATCTATCTCGTTCAACTTTCTCCAATGTAAAGCTTCTAATTACTGGTATTCCTTGAATTCTTTCATGTAAATAAGCCTGAATTTCGGCTAAAGCTTGTGAACGATCCTTTGTTAATTGCTTCAAACGTTTATACAATATTTTTACCGCAATCGCATAAAGAGGGAAGATGGATATCGCAATTAGAGCGAGTATAGGATTTAAATAAAACATAAATCCTAATGCAATCGTAAGGGTAAATAAATCTAACCAAATATTCATCAAACCGACTTCTACAATACTCTTCGTCTGCTCTACATCGTTTATAAATCGAGAGATGATTTCTCCAACCTTTCGATTTTGATAAAAACGAATGGATAATTTCTGAATATGATCAAATAAACGATTACGGATATCAAACAATATACGACTAGTAGCAAGCTGTGCAAAGTATTGCCTTAAGTATTCAATAGGCCATCTCACAATAATAAATAAAATGAGGGCACCTACAAGTAAATAAACGAGCTTCGAAACCTTCTCACTATCAGCCATTTCTTCATTTGTAAGTAAACCATCTATGACATACTGCATCATTAAAGGTAGTGTTAAAGGAATTCCAAATTTGACCACTCCTATAATGATCGTGATAAAGATTAATTTCCAATAGGGCTTCACAAATTGAAAATATGTTTTAAATGGACTCATCTTTGTTTGCCCCTTCTACTATGTTTTTTTTCTTGAAAATAAAAACGAAAACATTAACAATGCAATGGACAATAATACAACCGTACCTCCCGGAGCAAAATTCCATATTCCTGCAATGACCAAACCACCCATGACTGCAATCTCAGAAAATACAATCGCCATCCACATCGTATGTCGAAAACTTTTTCCAATGACTAAGCTACATGCAACTGGAATCGTTATTAAAGCTGATACTAATAATGCTCCAACTATTTTTATAATGACACTGATCACAAGTGCTGTTAAAGTCGTAATTAAAATGTTATAAAGTCGCGTAGGAAGTCCACTCACACTTGCTGCCTCTTCGTCTAGTGTAATTAAAAATAATTCCTTGTATGAAATAGCAACAAATGCAATCACTAACAACGTTACAGCAAAAACAATCCAAATATCGGCAGTGTCTAGTGCAACGATACTCCCAAACAAATAATCTTGTACATTGATGTTGAATCCTTTACCTGATGTAAATAAAACAGACGCAAAGGCTATACCTCCAGACATTATGATAGCAATGGATAATTCTGCGTAACTTGGATAGGCTTTTCTTAATTTCTCTATAGCAAAAGAAGCAATCAGAGCAAAAACAATACCAAGTGCAAGAGGATAAACCTCAATAATAAATCCTAAAGCTACTCCTGCAATGGAAACATGAGATAAAGCATCCCCAATCATGGATAATCTTCTTAATACGATATAAACACCAATTAATGGTGCAACAATTCCTATCAAAAAACCAACAAACAGTGTTTTTTGAAAAAAGGGAAATAAAAATATATCTAAATCCAAATTTCAATCCTCCAAAATCAAATCATATTTTCAAAGCTTCACTTTTTAAAAAGCCTTTCATAGAGTGTGTTAAATCTGTTTCTACACAATCTTCCAAATCGTGTGAATGCTTTACATAAAACTTTAACTTCCCTGCAGTATGTATCGCTTCTTTTCCCAAATAGGAATGCATCATATCAACATCATGAGAAACCATCAAAAAAGTAATATTATGCTGTTTATGCATATGTTGAATCATATGAAAAAAACTTTCTTGTGTTTCAGTATCAATACCAACCATCGGTTCATCTAAAATGAGTAAATCTGGATTATTAATTAATGCTCTTGCTAAAAATGCGCGTTGTTGTTGACCTCCAGATAAGTTCCCAATTCGACGATGAGCTAACTTTTCTATACCAAGAGCTTGAAGTGAATCATCACATTTCTGTAATTCTTTTTTTGTTAGACGTTTAAACATTTTTTTCTTGCCGTATAAACCAGAAAGCACAACTTCCTTTACTGTAGCAGGAAAAAATGGGTTCATTGCATTTTTTTGAGGCACATAACCAATTCGTTCCCAATCTTTAAACTCTGATATCGGCTGATCAAACAATCTAATCTTACCACTTACAGGTTTAATTAAACCTGCGATCATTTTTAGTAAAGTTGATTTACCTGCTCCGTTAGAGCCAATCAAACCTACAAAATCTCTCTCTAATATTTTAAAATTCAAATTCTGAATCACAGGTGTTTTATTTTCGTAATAAAACGAAACATCTTCTATTGAAATGATACACTCATGACACAGATCAAAGCGATTATTATTCGATTCATTCATTTTTTTTCATTCTCCTAACCTTATCCTATTGCCTACCTTCTTTTTGCATAGGATTTATAATCAATGTCTCTGCATTCACACCATTCTTTGGTTGTTCCGGTAAAAACAAGAGAAGCATTTATTAGCTTTTCAACACGTGGTTTTCCAAGCATCGTCATGATCAATTTGATCTGTTCATGCCAATTTTGAATCCTATGTATCGTTTTCTCAACTCCTTGTTCCTTTAAAAGAGACAACACAGGGGATGCCAAACCAATTGCCTTAGCACCTAGAGCAAAGCTTTTCACCATATCAAGTGGGTTTCGAATGCCTCCAGAGGATATAAAATCAATCTCGGTTTGATAATCAGCAGACTCAATCAAAGAAACGACAGTGGATTGCCCCCACCCATCTATAAAATCAAAATCTTTGGCTTCTCTCCTTTGATTTTCTATCCAAACAAAGTTCGTACCACCCTTGCCCCCTACGTCAATGATATCAATTCCTACACCTTTCAGAATTTCATATGTCTCTTGACACATCCCAAATCCAACTTCTTTTACAATTACAGGAACAGGTGCTTTATCTTTTATATGATGTATTTTTTCAATCATACCTTTAAAATGTCGATCTCCCTCTGGCATAACTAACTCTTGTGGAATATTTAAGTGTAATTGAAGCATATCCGCTTGCAGCATTTCAATTGCTTCCATCGCATCCTCTACAGCACTATCTGCACTCACATTTGCAAAAATCATCCCTTTAGGATTTACTTTTCGAACCACTTCATACGTGCGGACTAGTTTATGATTACGCAATGCTGCTTTTTGCGAACCAACTGCTAGTGTAATTCCCGTCTCCCTTGCGATGACAGCTAAATCACGATTAATTTCTTCTGTGGAAAAAGCACCACCTGTCATCGCATTGATAACTAGAGGAGAGTTCAAATTCTTTCCTCCTAAATTCACACTTAAATTACACTCCCGAACATCCATTTCAGGTACGGAACGATGAATAAAATGTAAATCATCAAATGATGAATGACGTTCACTTTTATTTGATTGTAGGGCTAAGTTTAAATGATCCAGTTTTCTTTGTTCCCTCATATCACTTATCCTCTATGTGTTTTATTTATTTATAATATAAACTATTCTTTCATATTAAAATCATCATGCTTTATTATACCTTATAAGAGCAGCATTTGAACATTTGAGGATTTGTATTCAGTTTCTGAAAAGTAAATCGTAATCATTACTATTTACAATAAAAATTATACATGGGAAACTTTTTATATGTCAATCTTTTTTTTACTTAACGCATTAACCTTATGTGGAATATCTAATCATACAATTCGTATGTTAAAATAAAATCAAATAACATTGTTATAGGGTTAGGAGAATGATAGATGAGATTTGTAACAGCAGAAAAAGACAATAGAACATTTATTGGAATCACAGATGAAAAGTTTTCTTACGTGCTCGATCTTACTCTAGCAGATAAAACCAAACATCAAACAGCTCAGTTACCTGCCTCAATGATCGAATGTATCAAATTAGGAGAGCAATTCCTTAGTTTAGCAAGTTCCCTGAAACAATGGATCATAGAAAATCCTGATCAGAATACATTCAAATATCAAATAAATAATATCAAAGTACTTGCCCCCATCCCAAGACCATCAAAAAATGTATTTTGTATTGGAAAGAACTATAAAGATCATGTACTTGAAATGGGTAGCGCTGCGGATCTTCCATCCGATCCCATCGTTTTTACCAAACCTCCAACAACTGTAATTGGAACCGAAGATATCATTTTAAATCACAAACAAGTGACAGATGAATTGGATTATGAAGGTGAGCTTGCTGTTATCATTGGTAAAAAAGGTAAAAACATTTCAACAGGACAAGCTTTAGATTATGTGTTTGGATATACGATCATAAATGACATAACTGCTAGGGACTTACAAAAAAAACATAAACAATTTTTCATAGGAAAAAGTTTAGATTCATCCTGTCCGATGGGACCAGCTATTGTACATAAGGCAGAAATTAATAACCCAAATCACTTAAACTTACAAACGAAAGTAAATGGTGAAATAAGACAAGATGCAAATACTGAATTATTTATATTTGATGTAGAAAACATCATCTCTATTATTTCTAAAGGTCTTACATTAGAACCTGGTGATATCATTGCAACGGGTACTCCTGCAGGTGTTGGAAAAGGATTTAAACCTCCTCGTTTATTACAGCCAGGGGATCATATTGAAATTACAATAGAAGGTATAGGAGTTTTACGAAATACAGTGGAACACTGAGATGCAATCTGGGGTTATCTAAATCAGTAAAAAAAGGTTATCCATTATCGTTTTTCTTAAACACAATGGATAACCTCTGTTTTCAAATTCATTACACTTTAAACTTCTGAATCATTTCCTGTAAATCAAAAGCTAATGTATTTAGTTGATTTGCTGAAGCTGATATCTCTTCAGTGGAAGCATTTTGCTCTTCCGTTAATGCGGCAATTTGTTGAGATTTAGCAGATGAACTATCAGATACTTCAACAACCTCTTTCGCTAAAGCAATCATATCTTTGAAACCTGCATGCATCTGCTGCATTGTTGCTGATACTTCTTGAAATTCATGGGATACTTCTTGAATCTTTTTCACAATCTCATTAAAAGTTCCCCCTGTTCCCCCAACCAATGAATAACTTTGATCAAATGAAGCTTTCCCTTCTTCTATTGCCGTCACAGCCTGTCCTGCTTCACCTTGAATTTCTTGAATCAACTTACTGATATCTTCAGATGCTTTTGCTGATTGTTCTGCAAGTTTTCTTACTTCTCCTGCAACGACTGCAAAACCTCTTCCATGTTCACCCGCACGTGCCGCTTCAATGGAAGCATTTAAGGATAAAAGATTCGTTTGCTGAGATATGTCTGTAATCATCGTAATGATTTTGCCTATTTCCTGAGATTTTTCATCAAAGGAATTCACTATATTTGAAGTATAAGTTACTTTTTCTTCTAATGATTTCATTTGCTCCATACCTGCCTGTACAACCTGATTTCCATCAACTGCTTTATCATTTGTTGATTTTGTCATTTCAGATATGGACTGAATCGATCCTGTAATTTGACCAATTCCTTCTGAAATATCCGTTACAGAATGATAAGTATCCGTAATTTTCATAACCTGTTTTTCTGATCCAAAAGCTACTTCTTGAACCACTTTTGAAATTTCATCAATTGACTGATAATTTTGCTCCGTTATAGCAGATAATTCATTTGATTGATCAGTAACCTGGTTAGAAACCTGAGAAATTTTATGTATAAGATCCTTCCACTGATTAGCCATCTCATTCATCGCTATTGCGATCGGTTTTAACTCCCCTACTTTTTCCACATCAATCTTAGAAGACAAATCACCTGCAGCCATCTGATTGACTCCATTTATAATATCCTTCATAGGCATAATAAATCTTTTAAAGTTTAGAATGGTTATGATAGAACCTATGATCACTCCACCTACTGTTATTCCAACCGTATTCAACCAAAATAATTTCCCTTGTAAATCAATCATAAATCCAATAGAACAACCTAATAGTAGACCCCCAAAAATAATGAGTATTATTGTCCGGAATAAATAACGATAAAGTGAAACCGTCCCCCTCATTTTATTACCCCTTTACATTAAAAATATATAAGATTGTTGAACATGTTCATTATACCATTTAATCATGTTTGCAACTGTTCTTTTACATATTTCAACTCTGAGATGATCATAAAAGTGATAACAACCAATAAAAACCACGAGGTTATTTTACTGAAATGAACTAGTTGCCAAAAGTTTGATTGATTAGGATACTGCCAGGCTCCTAAAAAAGTCGAAATATTTTCTGCAATCCATATGAAAAAACCGATCAGGAAAAAAGATAATGTAACGGGCATACGATAAACTTGATTCATTAAATTGAATAGCACCTTGCTTCGATAAAATAAAATAAACAATAAACCGATCAAAATCCATCTTATATCAGGTAAGACATAGTTCGTGAAAAAATTTACATATATGATTACACCTAGACCCCAAACCATCTTACGATTTGGCCAATAAATAAGTGTGAGTTTTAATCTACGCCATGCTTGACACATATAACTTGCTACACTAGCATACATAAATCCACTATACAACGGGACACCTAATATTTTTGTATAAGCTTCCTCTGGATAAGACCACGATCCAATATTTACTTTATAAAGTTCTAACACAAGTCCAATTAGATGAAAAACGAAAATAACTTTTAACTCATCCATTGATTCTAAATTACTTCTCACCATAAACCATTGTATAAAGATACAACTCAGCAATATAAAATCGTAACGTGGTAAAAAGGGAATATGTATAACTTTAGAGACTGCAAGCGTTAAAAATATACTCACTGGAAAAATACACGACATTGCTTGATGATATACAAAAAATAAAAACTGTTTCAAATATTTCATTTCGTTATCTCCTATAATGTAATCATATTGATAACAATTGCATTTAGATGAGAATCACTGCATTCACTTCACTTTACGTCAATGCTTCTTCTGGCTTTTTCTTCTTTTTTTCTGCTACTTTCAAACGTTCTTTCCCCATCATCATAACAAAGAAAAAAGAAAGGAGTGGTAAGAAAATCGACCAAAAAAATAAATTAGAAATTGAATCAGCCAAAAAGCTAGTGATTACATTTAACAAATCTTCAGGAATGAGCTCCCTGTTTTCAGGAGCAAATAAACTAGTTGCATCTCCCGTAAGAGTGGGATCGCTTTGACCAAATGAATCCTCCATTTTAATGCTGAAATATTGTGATTGAATCGTTCCAAAAATCGTGACTCCAATTGCAGCACCTATCGTTCTGAAAAAGGAAAGAAGCGATACTCCAATCCCTTTATATCGACCATCAATATTTTGTAAAGCAGACAAATTAAGTACTGGAAATGAAGCACCTATGCTTAATCCAACGAAAATCATATACATTGTAATCATCAGTCTTGAAGTGTCCCCATCAATGGTTGATAAAAGAGTTAATGCAATCGTTAATAGAATACTAGATCCCAACATAACAGTTCGATAAGAGAATCGATCTACGAGTTTCCCTCCGATGATACTGCTTGCTACTACACCTAACATCATTGGTGTTAACGTTTGTCCAGAAGCACTAGCAGATTCACCATAAACCCCTTGTACAAATATAGGAATGTATGTCGAACAGATCACCATTGCCGCTCCGAAAAACAAACTGATGAGCTGACTAGAAGTAAACAGACTCTCCTTAAATAAACCAATAACAACAATCGGTGACTGTACACGTTTTTCAACATAAATGAAAGAAATAAACAAAAGAGCAAATATGCTAAACAACCCGATAATGAGCGGAGACGTCCAAGCGTATTGATCCCCACCTAGTTCAATTGCAAACATTAAGCTTAACAGTCCAACTATAAGAATACTTGCCCCAGCCCAGTCAATTTTTTGCTTCTGTAAGCTAAGTGTCTCTTTATAAAAACGTGTAATTAGAATAAAAGATATAATACCAATTGGTATGTTAATATAAAAAACCCATCGCCAATCCAGGTAATCTGTAAAAAAAGCACCTACAGCCGGTCCAAAAACACTCGAAATGCCAAAAACAGCTCCAAATAATCCATTCATTTTCCCTCTTTTTTCGGGAGGAAATATATCAAAGATAATAGCAAAAGTGATCGGCATTAACGCACCTCCACCAATCCCTTGAATGGCGCGAAAAAGAATTAACTGTGACATATTCAAAGCCAACCCACACAAAATAGAACCGATTAAAAAAACGACCAATCCGATTAAGAAAAATAGTTTACGGCCATACATATCTGATAATTTTCCGAAAATAGGAGTCGATACTACTGTTGCAATCATATAAGCTGAAAAAACCCATACAAAATATTCATATCCACCTAACTCTGAAACGATAGTTGGCATAGCGGTCGCCACAATCGTTTGATCCAATGACGCTACAAATAATCCTAATAAAAGTCCTATAACTGCAAAGTTAGAATTCGTCTTTTGGTTCATCAATACTCTATTACCTCCAAAATGAAATATACCCAGTTTTTTATCTTAGGATACATGATAGCATAGGTTATTGTTTTACATAAATTATATATTAAAATATTTATAATAGGATTCAGTGTGTGCTTTTATTGAACAATTATTTCTCTGGAATACTTTTTGCATTTTTATATTTTTTTCGTGTGTACTTCCTATATAATAACTAGCTCCCATTTGTTTTAATAAATATAATGATTGATGGTGAATAAAAGAACTGAGTCCTTTTCCTCTATGTTCAGGTAAAACTCCAAAATAGAACAATCTTCCTTCATCTATAGTACCAGGTTCAATATGTGGGATAGATATTCCTATAGATTTATCTTTTAAGAATATGACCTTACAAGAACTCATCCAATTATCTCCTAGTTCACTTTTGACTGAGTTTAGATGTTCATCCATTGTGAGAGATGAAGGTGCATTATCTGATCCAGACATACATTGTTTCCAACACTCCTTAAATTTGCCTTCAGAAATTGTAGCTTCTTCTATGGAACGCCATGTATACTCTTTTATATTGCTATTTATGTCATGTAAGTCTCTATATACTTCAACTTTTGAGGCGTATGGTTCAAATCCATGATGAATCAGCATTTCAGAAAGGTTTAAATAATGTTGAGATGTCCTATTAATAAGAGCGCTTATTCTATTAATTCCTAATTTTACCCCTATCTTTATTAATTCTATTAGATTATTTTGTAACTCCTCATTATCAAACTCAATTTCATTCTTCTCTTCAATGGCAATATAATTTGGTAGACCATTTAACACTTTAAACGAATTTATTAATTTGTTCTCTATTATTTTAACGTGATTCAAATAGAAATCCTCCTTTGATATTAGTCCCCGTTAAAGGAAATCTCTTATTCTACAATTATGATCCAAATTCCAACAGCACCCATCTTTAAGAATGGCTTCAGATTATTGAAGATTTATGTTTATAACTATATAACTGTTATTTGAAATACTTACCTATTTTCATATTATCCTTTAGAATAATTGAATTAGATTTATTTTCATTTAGCATTTTTAAAATTTTTGGTTTACTTTTCTTCTCAAAAGCAGAATTCCATTGAAACATCTTCCCAAATATTTTTATAGTTGGATTATAATTGGACTTTTCCAAACCCATTTTTTGCAAGATGAATCTCTTAATGATCCTTACCATTCTTTTTGGATACGGTGTATCCAAAAAAATAATCAAATCAGCATTCTGAAAGCTTTTTTCTACCCATTTATGATTATGGGCACCTTCTATTATCCAAACATCAGAACTGATTATTTCTTCAAGATAATTATCTCTTTCTTCATCAGTTCTTCTAATATCTCCAGATTTATGTCTTTCCCACACCACATTATCTAATTCATAATATGGTATATTATACGAATTTGATAAAACTCTTGCTAAAGTTGTTTTTCCACTTCCAACTGACCCTATAATATGAATTTTATCAGGAATAACTTTTTTCAAATTAACCACCACTTACTTAAAAATTCTCTAAACTGCTGCTTTAGTTCGCTCAAATAGGTTACAAATAGCTTATTCCATAAAATTGCCCATCTATGGAATATCTTAAAATTCACAATATACACTTTAAAACCCTTCCTTCATAATCTGACAATATCATGAAAAAGGCACCTTCTTCAAGAAAGGCGCTATTTTGTTGAACAAGAAGACTTTAGCCTGCTTTGGACAACTGTTTGAATTAGATTCAAACTATATTAGTTTAGCCATAATGTATTCATCTATTTCGCTCTCCTTCAATCTCATATCCCATCGTGCTTGATTTAAATTTGGGGTAGGATCCTTTTTTCTCAAACCACATTCTATGGGTGGTTAATGCCCGATTTAAAGGACATTGAAAGAGTCGGTTGAATAGATGATTTATAAGAAGGTGGAAATCACAATAATCTAGAATAATTAATTAATAAGGGGGTAGCATTCATTTGAAAAAAACAATTAAATTGTTTGTAATTTTAGTAGTAATTGTAGGCCTTTCTCTTGCATTGTTTTTAGCGTATATGACCATTACGGCGGAAATCCCTGAAGATGTTATTAAGTTGGAGGTTGAAAATAACAACCAAACGGTATTGAAGCAAGGAGAGCCATTTAGTACGACTATTTTTAATATTGGATATGGCGGATTGGATAAGGACCAAGACTTTTTTATGGACGGGGGGAAAGGCTCACGTTCAAGTAGTGAAAAGCAAACGTTGAACAATCTTGAAAATACTCAAGGTTTTTTACAAAATGCAGATTCTGATTTTATTCTTTTACAAGAAATAGATGTTAAAGCTAGTAGATCCTATAATACGAACCAAGTAGCTATGTTTAAAGAAGATTTAAAAGGTTATGGTTCAACCTTTGCGTATAACTATAATACTCCATGGGTACCCGTTCCGATTTTAAATCCAATGGGTTATGTCAATAGTGGGCTGCTTTCTTTTTCTAAGTATAAGATAGATGAGTCTACAAGATACCAGCTTCCAGGAAGAGAAAATTGGCCTGTTCAATTATTTGAATTAGATCGAGCCATTATCGAAACCAAAATACCAGTTGATAATGGAAAATATCTAAGGATGATAAACATTCATTTATCGGCATACGATAAAGGTGGGAAAATAAGAGCTCAACAAGTCACTTTCTTAAAAGAATATATGAATGAACACTACTACAAAAATGGTGATTATGTCGTTTTAGGTGGTGATTGGAATCATCTTCTGTCTGATGTTCAGTTGGAAGACCCGAAATTTATGGAGAAATGGCCTGAATGGCTCGTACAATTGCCAGAGGATTTTACCGAGGGAGAATTTCAATGGGCGGTCGATTCTACTGTTTGGACCGTTCGGGATAATGCAACATCATATGTGGAGGGAGAAAATTTTGTAACAATCATTGATGGATTTTTAGTGTCACCAAATATTGAAATTGTAGATGTAAAGGGACATGATTTAGGGTTTGAACATAGTGACCATAATCCTGTTACTACAATATTAAAGTTAAAATAATTAGGAGCTTTAGCTTCAAAAATATATTTCACAATCTGGATCCAGTTGTTTATTTAGAACTTGGATGGCTTGATCATGTTGATCTAATTGACTATATAACATAGCTAATTCCCAATTAATAATGTCTAGCTTTTCAGGAAATCTTTTACGCATTGTTCTACAATTTTCAAAGCTTCTTTTTTATTTGGCGGGTCAGCGAACCAAAGATTGTTATATTCTTTTTCCATTTCTTTAAAACTTTTTTTCAACATGTTTTATCACTCCTGTATGTTTAATTAACTAAATTTGATGAATGTAATCATATAATAGCAAAACAACTCTGCCACATACCTGTCAGAGTTTTGAGTAAACAAAAATATTTCGACAAAAAGAATCCATTTTGAAAGAAAGATTGATCAAAATGGATTCTAAATTGGATATTAACTACTTGGTTTTTATAAAACAAGATTGATTACTTTCTACTCTCATGTTATTCCATAATCGCGCCATATTGTTGAAAATCAAAAATAAAGGAAAACTTTTTATTTTCACAAGAAGTTATTTCACTATGCTAGCTTATTTGTTCTCTATTCTAGATTACTCAAATAGAACTTGGCACCCTGCTCAAATAAGGTTTATTCATCATTATTTAATCACAAAATGATTTGTATTAACTCAATATTTTCATTCCTTTACTAGACCGATTTTTTTCATACCGTTAATATAGGGTTGCAAGGCTTCTGGTATTTTTATTGAACCATCTTCAGCTGATGATTTTCTAGAAATGGAATTAGAATACGTGGTGAAGCAATCGCAGTATTATTTAACGAATAACAATACCTAAGCTTCCCATTTTCATCACGATAACGGATGAGTCCAATAGAACCCAAGTATTTTTTTATAAGATAATGTATTCCTTGGCGTGTCATTCGACTATGCCCACGTTTTGAAATGAACAAAGCTTTTTCATTTACCTCTCCTCTTTCTTTGATCCAAGCTTCTATCGCTTTTATCAAATCTAAATTCATCAAAGTAATACGATTCGCAATAGATTAAGCCCTTTTTTTTACTTTTAAGACATTTGTACAATCAAGATCATTAAAAATGTCATAACATAGAAATAAAGGAGTGGTTTATTATGATTAAATATAATGTAGCACCCTGGAAAAGTGAGTATAAAGAAGATTGTAAAGATAAATCAGTTTCTTGTGATTGTTGCCCCGTTGTAATTGATACACTTTCTCCAGAATTTAATCTAGCCTGTGGTGATTCATTTGATATTTTCAACTCAAACATAGAAGTTGATATATTTGGACAAATTCGCTTAGAAGCCCAATCTGACTGTGGGTTGAATGTAATCGTTACAGCAAATGGGATCGAGACTTCGCTAGAAATTCCTTCTGTGAATGATCCAAGTTTTCCTGGAAATGTTCAAACTATTATTTTTAAAGGTGTAACTAATATTAGGATTATGTGTACTAGTAATATCGGGGGAAATTGTCTAGGTTCTGCTAATTTAAAAATTATGGAAAGGTGCATACCTACTTCAACTTGAATCTATTCATACCCTGATTGCTATAATCAGTTTGTATCCGTTTATAAAAGTGATAAAGACAGTAAATCAAAATAGGATTGTTGGCCCTTTTGGTTCTATTTAGGTAGAACTTATATTTGAATCGGAGCACACCTATAAATTCAGGCCTCTTCAATAAAAAGGAGAAGCTTTTTTATGTTTATATTTTCAATTTCCAGGTAGCTGATGAGTCTAAAGAACTATATAACATTATTGTTTTTACTGTCTTATTTTTATCTCTGTTATTTTCATTACCAATTAATGCTGAAACAAAGGTGGATTTACAAAGTAATTCTGAATACTATTATGACGAAGAACGTGGTGCGTATCTTACAAGTGTTTACGAAGTTACAGATGATGGATTAAAGGAAATGAGTATTGATAATTATTTAAAACTAAAAGATGAAAACAAAAAAGTAGAAAATCAAATTCAAAAATAAAGATAGAAAATCAAATAAAGAAGCTCAATCCACAAACCAGTAGTAGCAATGATGTGATAGCAATTGCTCCTACTACATTCAAAGGGTATTCATATGAAGAAACTGCTTCTTATCCTTATTATGGACCAGCTGAAAGAGCAAGCAATCCTCACCAATGTATCTCTCCGGATGTTGATGATGTGTATTGTACGACATCTATCTCTTACTCTCTTACTAAGAGCGAAACCTATTCTGCAAATGTTGATATAACTTGGAAAAAATATGTGAAAACTGGTGCTAGCTTTTCTTGGAATACATCTGCTAGTGTGTCTTCCACTTATAGTGTAAGACACCCTGAGAATACACAAGCATGGATTGAATTTAAGCCCAGATATAATGTAACAATTGGGAAGTTAGTGACAACAACTTATACCGAGTTTTTTGAAGTTCTTTACGAAGAAAGAGAAGATGCAGATGGTTACTCTCCTTCTAAACTAAGCAATGGTCAATTACAAGGTATAGTAAAAAGTTATGTTACAGATTTATAATTACGAAATAATAGAGTAACCGTTGAGTGAAATGATAAGTCATGTATAATATGTACTACCCTTTTAATTCTTGTTCAACCATTGCGCCAGATCGTGGAAGATCATATGTAGTAAATATTCGTTATCATTTTAGGTTTAGAATCATTATTTTGAAGAGTAGTAATTTTATTTAGTGCTGATTTTTCCTTGTTTGGTTTATCTCCTATTATGTAAAGAATTTAAGTATTTTCTGTGACCCTGTTAGCGTACTTTGAAAGAAACTTATATTTGCGCAATAGCTTATTTAGTTATAAGTTCCTTTTGTGTTAACTTGCGTACCTTCATCCACCCACAATAAACTTCATGTAAAAATTGTGATACTAATTCATCTGAAACATTTCGACTTGGAACGTCTTTTCCAGCTATCACATAAAGAACAGGATTTTCTGTAAAAATACCAAGTATCCCTACATCCAATATTAGATCCCTCAAGCCTCCACCCAAATGGGTATAGTGTTCTTTTGGTATGTTATCCAAACCTGATTGCTGCCTGATCATTCCACTTATAATTGGGGCAAATAATTCCGGTGTCTGTTGATAACCATAAAATATCGCACTTAAAGCTAAAAACAGGTCCCTAAGATTTCCATTGTTTTTAGCGGAATATGGATTTTTAGTAAGATTAATACTTGCGAATTCCAACCTAATTTTTTCGTTTATTTTTGTCCATCCACCAGCGTATGAAACAACACAATCTGCCAAAAAATTATCGTGGCAAGCAATCATAACTTCAATTACTTTATGTAATGGTAGAGAATTTCTGTTTTGAAGATGTGGATATACAATATGACCGTCTTCTTTAGGATCAAATTTTATATTATCGATGATTGTATTCCAGTTGAATATTCCTTCTTCTACCCATCTTGCAAAGGCAAAACCTATAAATATTTTTCCAGCAGAAGCAAGCGGAACAATTAAATCACTATTGCTAGAGTAAACTTCTTTCTTTTCTTGAGTAGAATAAACAATTGAACCATATTTTCCTTTTTTTTCTGAATTAAACCATTCTATTCTAATCAAATCAAAATCTCCTTTTTTTATTTTCATCATGTAAAACAAATCATAACATAACAACTCTGACATAAACCTGTCAGAGTTGTTCATTTCTATTTAATATTTTTTCGCTTGTGGAAGATCTCTTAGGCTTCTATTAGCTGGTATTGTGGAAGAAGATATTCGCAAATAAAAATCACTTCATATTCAATTCTTGTTCCAGGACAGAACTTAGGAAATCTAATTTGGGGCTATTATCAAATTCGAAAAAAGCTGAAACAGAATCATTATTTGCTGACAATAGCACAATAGATGAAAATTCTGGATCTATCCCTTTCTCTTTTAAAGATTTTTCAAATTGCTCATATCGATTTTGAAATTCTAATGAATCAATATCTAACTGAATGAAATAAACAAGAGCAATACTTCCCCAATGTACTAGATATCGTGGTTCGATTTTTGTTACTAGATTTTGGTCTTTTAAATCAAGTCCAATTTCTTCTTTGGCTTCACGAATAAGACTACCCAAGATATCTACAGTATCTCCATGTATGTCGTTATTGTCTATCCCTCCTGCAATAAACTGTATACGTGCAGGATTAGCTGTTTGGTTATTCATCTTCCCTAATATAAAATAATTATCCTTTGTTAGTATAAGTCCGTTAGCAACTATTACACGGCAATTGAATTTATCTGGTATTTTGTGATGCTTAGAATATAAAAAGTGTGCAAAATCAGTTTTATGTAACGTAACGAGTAATTCATTCTTCGTGTTTCTAATTTCTTTTATTGAAAATATGTCACCTCTATGAAATGTTTCTTCACTTTCTATAAGAGATTCCCAATATAAATTAATTGATTCTCGAAGAGAGTGTGGTAAATACATAAGTTTTTCAGAAACAGTTATTTTAACATCTGTTGGTATTTGTTTGACTTTAAACTTGTTCAAAATCCCACACCTCGTTTGTGATGTTGTGCGAAGAAATTCCTGTACTGAAATAACCTTAAACCAGCAGTAACTTCACCTTTTGCTTTAATAGTTCTTTTATCATTTGTACAGTATTTACTATAAATCTATCGACTTCAATTGATGTGAGATAGATAAATTCGTGGTCATCGGATATCGTACTTCTGAGATAAAACTCAGTAATATTTCTTATTTGTTTAAGTGTCTGACCCTTTGGAAAGAAATCCAAAGACTCGGGGAAAGCAGTTATGTGTTGAAACTCAGTCCAGAAAATATTATCTTTGTGGTTTTTGAGATATAGAAAATCTAAACCGTACCAATCTCTCTTAACAAGATTAGAATATTCAGGGGTATTCAATATTTCTTGGTATACTTTTTTTTTTTTGTTCAAGTAGTTTAATCCATTCTTCATCAGTTACCAAATGGATGTAATATCCTAAATAATAAGAAAACTTACGAGACAAGCCTTCATTTTCACTGCAAAGATATTGAGAATAAAAAGAATCAGAGTTAATTTTGCCATCAATCTCGAAATGAGTAACCTTTTTTGGAGGTGTGGGTTTACCATTTTTATCAATAAGTCCACAATCTGGACCAATATTACCAACCAAAAAGTCAATTGTTGAAACAGGAAGCTCTTCTTTTAATAATTCTTCAGCAATTCTAAAATGGGTAACCCAAGTAGCCAAAGTGTTCACTCCTTTATGTTTATTTGATTTTTGAATAAGATTTCACAATGATGCTCGATTCTAATTATTGTGCAATTCGAACACCTTATTAACAACTATTTGAGCAGTATTCTCTACTGAAGCATCCATAGTTTTGTAATAGGTCGATGTCACCCTATTTTAGCATATTTCCACTATTACGTTATTCAACAATCTGGCCCGTTTATGCAATATGAGAGTCAAAAAAACTCATGAATCACATTCTAATTCATGAGTTTCGAACCATCTTTTTTTACAAATAATCAAACTTTCTTTTAATTGATCAATCTTTCTTATTTTACAGATTCTACCTATCCGTTGTTCGCCCTTTTTATCAAAAACTAAACACTCGTCTATACGTTTTTTCTGTTCACGCATAAGATGATTAAAGTGATATCTTCTCATATACATGTCTCAAAATATATAGATAATCTTATCATTGTAAATCCGAATTTTCCTGATCCTCTCCCTTAAAGAAATAATGAAAAATGAAAGGAGATGAAAATATGAATACACTTATCGTTCCAACAGATTTTAGTACGATTCAAGAAGCGGTTGACTCGGCCAATCCAGGTGATACCATCGAGGTTCTTGCAGCTGGTGGACCCTACGCTGGCACAACAGTCTCAACGAATGAACTTTCCCTCAAAGGCATAGGTAATCCTGTTGTAGAAGGTTCTAATAATGGTTTTTTTCTTAACGGCGTTTCGGGTGTCACGATTGAGGGTTTTACTATCCAAAATAGTGTTCATGGTATAAATTTATCGTCTAGTAACAACAACACGATTGGAAAAAATATCGTTCAAAATAATAGTGTTAGTGGTATAAGTTTATTGGCTAGTGTCAACAACAGGATTGAAAAAAATATGTCTAAAGATAATAGTGTTGATGGTATAAATTTATCGTCTAGTAACAACAACATAATTGAAAAAAATACCGTTCAAAATAATAGTGTTCAGGGTATATGGTTATCGTCTAGTAACAACAACACAATTGAAAAAAATACCTTTCAAAATAATAGTATTCATGGTATAACTTTAGCGTCTAGTAACGACAACAGGATTGAAAAAAATACCGTTCAAAATAATAGTGTTAGTGGAGTAACTTTAGCGTCTAGTAACAATAACACGATTGAAAAAAATATTATTGAAAATAATGATCTTAATGGTATAACTTTAATGACTAGTAACGACAACAGGATTGAAAAAAATACCGTTCAGAATAATGATCTTAATGGTATAAATTTATTGATTGGTAACAACAATACGATTGAAGAAAATACCGTTCAAAATAATGGTTCTGACGGGATAGGGTTAGAACGTTCAGACAACAATACGCTTGAAAAAAATACCGTTCAAAATAATGTTTTTGACGGGATAGAATTAGAAGGTTCAGACAACAATATGCTTGAAAAAAATACTGTTCAAAATAATGTTTTTGACGGGATAGAATTAGAAGGTTCAGACAACAATGCGCTTGAAAAAAATACCGTTCAAAATAATGTTTTTGACGGGATAGAATTAGAAGGTTCAGACAACAATACGCTTGAAAAAAATACCGTTCAAAATAATAGTGTTGATGGTATAGAATTAATAGGTTCAATCAACAATACGCTTGAAAAAAATACCGTTCAAAATAATGGGTTTGACGGGATAGAGTTAGAAATTTCTCATGACAATACGCTTGAAAAAAATACCGTTCAAAATAATAGTTCTGACGGGATAGAGTTAGAAGTTTCTCACAACAATACGCTAGAAAAAAATACTGTTCAAAATAATGGGTTTGACGGGATAGAATTAGAAATTTCTCACGACAATACGCTAGAAAAAAATACCGTTCAAAATAATGGTTCTGATGGTATAGAATTAGAAGGTTCAGACAATAACACGCTTGAAAAAAACACGGTTTCAAACAATAAGGTTAACGGCATTGACGTAGCATCAACTAGTGAACAAAATATCGTGATTAAAAATACTGCCCTCGATAATGATGATATAGATCTTGTCGTTGATCCGAATACGAACACCGTCGCAAACAATGTTTGTAATACAAGCGATCCCGCTGGACAATGTGTGGGTGGCTGTTAACGATACTTAATAGCCGATTTCTTAACGTAAAGGGAACCGGCTATTTTATGTCTAAATTGTGTCTAAACGTACACAATTTGAGATCGACTGTTTAATTTTCACAAAAAAGTTTGATCATTCTATTATCTTTCTTCTTGTACAATCACGCCATATCGTATTATAAGTTTAATCAGTTAATAATCTGGTTGACCTCGTAATACGATATGGCCCTTTTGTGTAATATGAGATTCAAAAAAACTCATGATTCACTTTCTAATTCATGGGTTTTGATCAATCTTTCTTAAAAAGGATCAAACTTTCTTTAATTGATCCATCTTTCTTTTAAAACTACAATAGAAACAAAATGTAAGCGTTTCTCATTATTATTTGATACAATATACATACTATTAAAACAACCAATAAAGTGAACAAAAACCATATATCTAACCCAACTATCCATAAAGTGAGTTGTTTTCCATGAAACCTCTAAAACTTCAAACTAAAATGGCATTATTAATATTAACACTACTCGTTTTTGTCATCGTGATTTTAAGCAGTGTGTTTGCCTATTTTATCTCTAACAGCCTAGAAGATCAAATAGGTAGTCGTGCTTTAAACATAGCAAAAACTGTTGCCATCATGCCTGAAATCAGGGAAGGATTTAAGTCAGAAGCTCCTTCCTCCATTATTCAACCTCTTGCTGAAGAAGTGCGTATTCAAACAGGGGCTGAATTTGTTGTCGTAGGTAATATCAACTCTGTCAGGTATTCTCATCCTGTAAAAGAGCGGATTGGACAAACAATGGTTGGAGGAGACAACGATCGAGCACTACTTGAAGGTGAATCGTATACGTCCAAAGCCACTGGTACATTAGGTCCATCATTGCGAGGGAAAACTCCAATTTATGATGAAGCTGGAGAAATTATAGGGATTGTATCCGTAGGTTTCTTAATTGAAGATATAGAACTGATTTTATATTCATATCAAATGAAGGTTCTATTGCTAACGATATTTGTTTCTTTAATCGGTATTATTGGCGCTCTATATATCGCTAAAGGTTTTAAAAAAGCAATATTCGGTTTAGAGCCTAGGGAAATTGCAAGTTTATTTCTTGAAAAAAATGCGATTTTAGAATCTATACATGAAGGTATCATTGCCATCAATGCTGATGGAAACATTACATTAGTAAATCAAAAAGCGTATCAAATCATAAATAAACACCCTTCAGAAAATATTATTGGAAAAAATATATTAGAAATTTTACCACATACTAAAATGCTTGACGTTTTACACACTAAAACGAGTCAATTTAATCAGGAGCTAAAAATTGGAGCAAACGATATCATTGCAAATCGCGTCCCCATTTTTGATAAAAATCAGATTGTGGGTGTTGTTTCTAGCTTTCGTAATAAAACAGAGATTGATCAATTGACAAATGAGCTTTCGCAAGCTCAATCCTATGCTGAAGCTTTAAGGGCACAAACTCATGAATACTCGAATAAACTCTATACGATCTCAGGTTTGATTCAATTAGCGTCTTATCAGGAAGCCATTGATTTTATTACTAAAGAAACAACGGACCATCAAAATTTAGTCGAATTTTTGATGTCAGCCATTCCAGACACGATGATTGCAGCCTTATTACTAGGAAAATACAATCTTGCACATGAGCTCAAAATCGAAATGATTATTGACAATGAAAGCAGCATGAAGGACATCCCTCATGAATTAAATCGAGAAAAAATCGTCACGATCATAGGTAATTTGATTGATAATGCTTTTGAAGCTACTAAAGCTAACGATAAAAATAAAACAATAAAAATATTTATGACAGACATCGGTACTGATCTCATCTTTGAGGTTGAAGATTCTGGACTAGGTATAAACGAACTAGATATACCCTATATTTTCCAAAAAGGTTTTAGTACCAAACAAGGTGAAGATCGAGGTATAGGTTTATATTTAGTAGATAATGCCGTTAAATACTTAAATGGTTATATTACAACATCAAAAAGTGAACTTGGGGGAGCAGTGTTTACAGTAGCTTTACCTAAGTCACCCCAAATAGTGAACGATAGTCAGTGATGGAAATAATCTAATCAGAAAATCAAAAAAAACAAGGAGGTACTTACATGCAGAACATTCAAGTGTTTATCGTAGAAGATGATCTAAAAATAGCAGAAATCAATCGTCGTTTTACAGAAAAGATTTCTGGTTATGAGGTTTGTGGGATTTCAACCAATTTATCTGAAGCAAAAGAAATGATCGACATCCTTAAACCTGATTTAATTTTGTTGGATATTTACTTTGCCGATGGAAATGGCATTGACTTATTATGGTTTATACGTCAGAAGTATAGAAATACGGATGTGATCATGATTACAGCTGCGAAAGAAGTAGAGCGAGTGCAAAGCGCTATTAGAGGTGGGGCAGTTGACTATATCATTAAACCGATTATTTTCCAGCGCTTTCAACAAACTTTAGAAAAATATAAAAACTATAAAGAACAAATATCAACGATGAGTCATGTAGATCAGCAACAAGTGGATCATTTATTTGATACAGTTCATAAACAGACGCAACCATCTGAATACCTTATTCCAAAAGGAATTGACCCTATAACGCTAGATAAAATAAAAAATCATATTAAACATGAAGTAAACGGTATAACTGCTGAGCAACTTGGAAAAAAAATCGGTGTAAGCCGAACTACCTCCCGTAGATATTTAGAATATATGGTATCCATGGGAGATGTACGTGCAGAATTGACATATGGAAGTGTTGGTCGCCCTGAGAGAAGATATTTTCTATGATAAATAATCTCTTAAAGTAAGAATCACACCTTGAGTAAATAAAGGTACGTATAGGGTGTTCCAAATTCTATACACTTTTCAACAGCTAATCCCGCTCTTGCAAACAACTCATCATATTCTTCTTTTTTGGGTATATATACACCCATGTAATTGTGGAGCAACTCATAACCTACATTAAAAATTGGCAGCTGTTCCAGCTCTTCTAATGGGGGTTTTTGTACTGTATCCGCAATCAGGAAGTATTTTACGTTTGGGAATGATTCTCGTAAACGATCAAACAGTGTTTCACGCAAATCTGATATGTTATACAAATCATGCAACATCATGAAACTACTAACTAATTCTACTTCTTCTAAAATAGGATGAAACTTATCAGTGCGAAAAGTATCAAGGACATTGGCACACAGCATTTTTAATCGATTTTCTAATCCATGAATTTCCACTTGTTCTTCGGCCATTCCAATTGCATCAGCACTAATATCCACTCCAACTCCATGGATATGAGGATAACGCTGTGCCCAAGTGATTAAGCGCCCCCCATTGCCACAACCAAAATCAGCAATGGAATTTACATTAAGATGATCAAGCACATCAAACAACAATTTTTCCATAAAAGATCTATTATTCATATCAGCCCCAAGGGCTACCATGCCTTCATTACGTAAATGTCCCCATGGCTGAGCACTTTTAGTAAGATTACCCAACTCACGGAACATTTCTCCGTAACCACCAACACTCCAAGTAAAATAGCCTAACATCTGGCGTAATTCTTCTCCCATTTCTGTTACATTTATTGTTCCATCTTTATTAAAATGAAAATAACCTAGAGCTTCGCCTGCTTTTAACAATCCTTGCAATTTTGAAAGATGGCTATCTGTTCGAACAGCAATTTCTTCTATAGTTACATTCTCTCCTTTTTTTATCACATCAAATAATCCAATTTGCTGATAGGCAAAGGCAACATTTGCACCTACAAAACCATTAAAAAGCATGTCGGGATGAATAGGTTTAAGTTTTAATACTGGCAATTGAGATTCCTCCTATTAGAAAAAGTAAAAATATAATACTAAAAATGTTTTATTTACCCCATGATTCAAGTCAACTCATTTTCATGGAGAAACGGAAATAATTTTCTTGAAGCATATTTCTCCAAATATGAAGGCCCTAGTGTATAACCTGTTCCTTGTTCATTACCGATCATTTTGACGGCCATCTTAAAATGCATATTGTTCCAAGATATGAATGTCTCTTCAAACCGCTTCATACACATAATCCATTCTTCAAAAATAGGTTGCTTGCAAATGGACTCATCTGTCAAATAATCTCGCATATAAGTTTCAAAGTTGGAAATGTTTCCTTCTAAATAATCTTTTTTTATACTCGGGACAGAATCAAAGGCTGGCGAATTTAAACGCTCTTTCAATGGCTCTGCTGCTAGAATCTCAATCATTTTATACTGTTTAGACTGTATTGCACTCGCACCCTCTGTATAAATACGAAAAGCAGCAAAGTTATCTTTCTCCATCATCATTACTACTCTAAACAATGCAGGACCACAGTCAAATATAGCTTTAAGCATCTCCATAGCAGCTATAGATTCTTTAAATTTTTGAAATTTAATTTGGGAGTGACAAGTTTGAAACCCTTTCACTACAATGCTAAAAATAGTTTCCAAACTTTGCAAGCATCTAATAAACATATACTCATCATGAATTGTATAAACTGGAAAAATGATTAAATTTAATGCCTTTAATGAAGGCTCTGGCAGTTGTGATAAAACATCTTCACTTACTTTGAGTAGCATATCAGCAAGTTTCTTGCTCAATGTTTCATTTGAATCCAATTCAGTTTGCAAAATTTTTAATGTCTCATCTAAGTTTTTAGGTAATTGGAGAGTATATGAAAATGGACTATAAACTTTAATCGCACGTAAAACATGAGAGATAATTCGCTTCCGATGATGGTTAGAAGATAAATTTCTTTGAAACCTCTTATCAGCTCCAATCAATGTATGGCATTCAAAACGAATAATATCAGATAGAATCGCAGCTAGATGTAAAATTTGAACCTCTAAATACTCAATAAATTCTAAGTCATCTGGAATAACTAACTCTGAAATAATTCTAGATCCTATATAAGTATGGTAATCATAAATCCCTTTATGTTTATCTAAAAGCATGACTAAAAACTGTTGTAATAAAAATGAATGAAAAGATTTATCCCCTTCTAATCTCTGATTCACTTTTTCCTCAATTTGTAATAACTTTTCGAGGATCTCTTCACCAACAAAATGTTTACCAACTTTGTGGTAGTAGTCCAAGATCGTTTGGAATGGAAAATTTTCAAATAATGATTCTATATCAGCACTCTCATTTTCTAACAATGAACAATAATTATAGAGTTCATTCATTACTTTACTAGGTTCTATATCTAATGATAAGTTTGTTTTCATATCTAACCACTCCTTACTTTTTTAATAGAAGACAAGTAGTTAAAACAACAAAACAGTCCATACTAATTTGCTTCAACGCAACAGAGAATAGATGCATCACGAAATGCTATAAAACAACTAAACATTGTTAACTTTACTTAATTATAACAATATAACTCTATATTTTCCATTAAATACAAAAAAACCTACTTTAGCACTACATACTTAAAGTAGGGACAATTTTACTAGATAAAGTTGAAATTTAAATTTAAACTCTAGGTAATTTGTAAGTAATTCATGTTATCTTTACAACAGCTTTAATTCTAACTTTTTTTCATTTTACTTTTAAATATTGGCAATAGAAGTGATAAAACGGATACAGCAATTAAAACAGCTGAGACTGGGCTTTGTACAAAGGTCAGATAATCACCTTTTGAAATGATTAATGCTTGACGGAAAGACGTTTCCATCATACCACCTAAAATAAAAGCTAAGATAAGTGGTGCAGCTGGAAAGGATAATAATCGCATCACATAACCTAATACACCAAATCCCAATAATAAATATAAATCAAACGTATTAAAACTAATACCATATACCCCAATTAAACAGAAAATGATAACTAAGGAAATTAAAAGACGTTTTGGAATGTATAAAATTTTTGCAATCAATGGAATTAACGGTAAGTTTAAAATCAATAAAAAGATGTTTCCAAGATACATACTTGCAATCACACCCCAAAATACATTAGGTTCTTCTTGCATTAATAGAGGTCCTGGTGTAACTCCAGCGACAAGTAACGCCCCTAATAAAACAGCGGTTGTACCTGACCCAGGAATCCCCAACGTTAACAATGGAACAAAGGCTCCACTTGTTGCCGCATTATTTGAAGCTTCAGGTGCTGCTAATCCTTTAATATTCCCTTTTCCAAAAGATTCTGGATTTTTAGAAATACGCTTTTCTGTAATATAAGATAAAAACGAAGAAATCGTAGCACCTGCGCCAGGGAGTACACCTATGATGAAACCTAATATAGAGTGTCTCGCAATCGGGCCTGAGATCTCCTTTGCTTCTTGTTTTGTAATTCTTAAACTTCCAACCTCTGATTCCTTACTCTTATTTTCTTTATTCCTCGTTAATACTAAATTCGTGACTTCAGCTAGAGCAAATAACCCCAACGCGATCACTAAAAAGTCAATACCATCTAATAAGTTTACAGATCCAAATGTAAATCGTGCAGTACCTGTTAATAAATCTCTACCTACTGACGCAATCATTAAACCTATCACTGCTGAAATTAATGCTTTGATTGTTGATCCTTCCGACAAACTTGAAATGGCAGATAACCCTAAAAACATTAACGCAAAATATTCTGTCGGTCCAAATTGAGTGGCAAAACTCGCCATCATCGGTGCTACCAACATTAATGCAAAAACACTAATTGTACCGCCTCCAAAAGATGAGATCGCTGCAATAGCTAGTGCTTTCCCCGCTTTTCCTTGTTTTGCTAAAGGATACCCATCAAATGAGGTAGCGACTGTCCCTGATACTCCTGGTGCATTCAAAAGTATAGATGAAGTAGAGCCGCCAAATATAGCACCATAATAAACACCAGCCATTAATATTAAAGCCGACGCCGGCTCCATTCCATAACTTAATGGGATCATAATGGCAATTGCTGAAATGGGTCCTAGTCCAGGAAGCATTCCAATCACTGTTCCAGATAAAACACCAATGAATACGAAGAAAATATTTTGCCAACTTAATGCTACTGCAAAACCGTTTAATATATTATCAATCACTTCCATTACGTTCCCCTCCTCTTTTTAAAATGGTAATATTCCTGATGGTAAAGATAATCCTAGTAATTCATTAAAGGAAAAATAAATGACGAGGGTAAATATAACAAAAATGATGAGCATTCTAATCCACTTTGTATAACCTAACAACCTTGAAGTAGCAGTTAAAAAAAGAATGGTCATAATGATAAAACCAATAATTTCAAGCAATAATATATATCCAAGTACAAATAAAACAATTAGTAACAATAGTCCTACTTCTTGTTTTGTTAAGCTTCTCTTAGCCTTCTCTTGTTCTGTTTCCTCTTTATTTTCAATAAATAATAAAACAGATAATATCAATAACAGATATCCTAAACCTTTTGGCATGATATCCGCATCAATTTTTGCAAAAGGAGAAGGTTCTATTTGATAGCTATAAAATAAATATAAAGTTGAAAGTAAAAATATCACGATGGACACTTTACGATTCATGGAGTTTAGCATATTCATCACCTTCCACTCGTATTAAAATAACCCACAAAGTAAGTAAAACTTGAAGCTTTATTCTGGATTTAACTTGATTCTAGTTTTATAATCTTAAGAAGGATGGACAAGCCATCCTTCTTATTTAACTCTTATCTTACTGATTCTTTTATAATCCTAATTCTGCCATAAGTTCTTCGTATACAGCGTATTGTTCATCTAAGAATGATCCGAACTCATCACTTGTCATAAAGTTATCTTTCCATCCAAAGTTATCTCTTCTTTCTTTCCATAACGCTGTTTCATACATAGACTTAATTGCACTTTCATAATATTCCACAGCTTCTGGATCCATCCCTTTTGGAGCCATAAATCCACGCCAGTTAATGAATTCATCTTCAATTCCCTGTTGTTTTAAAGTTTGAAAATCTGAGATTCCCTCTCCTTCTAATGGTTCAGGAGAAGTAATCGCTAATACTCTTACATTTCCTGCTTTTGCTTGTTCTGCTGCTTCAGCAAGTCCTGTAGAATAAACATCCACATCTCCACCAAGCACAAGTGTCATACCACCAATGTCTCCAGCCGGTAAGTAATCAATAGTCGTAATATCTACACCTGCTGCTTTTGCTGCTTTAATAAATTGAATATGATCCATACTACCTGGGGAAGAATCACCAGCTATTGTAATAGAACTAGGATCTGATTTAAGCGCATCCATCACATCATTAATGTTCTGATATGGAGAATCCACATTCGTTACAAATGCTCCAAAATCAGCAATCACGCCAGCAATAGGTTCAAAATCCTGATGCCCTAATTCAGACCCTCCATTTAAAGGAACTAATAAAATTGGAGATGAAGTGACAAATAACGTATGGTTATCTCCTTGTTTGCCATCTACATAAGACCAACCGATCGCACCACCACTACCTGATTTGTTTACAACTGGCATACTTTCACTAACAAGCTCTTCTTCAGTCAAAACCTGAGCAACAGTTCTTGCTGTTGTATCCCAGCCACCACCAGCTCCTCCTGGTGCAACCACTTCAATCGTTTCACTTGGCTCCCATCCTTCAGCTTTTGGATCTTCAGTAGTTGCAGGTTCTTCTGCTGGAGTTTCCGGTTCAGCTGATTCTCCTCCGCCTCCACAAGCTGCTGCAAAAACAAGAATAAATGAGAATAATAACGTAAACCAAATTTTTCTATTTTTCATTAAAATCCATCCCCTCTTATTGTAATCGCTTACAAATAACAGTTTAAGTGATTACATTTTAAAAGTGAATATTTTGTGAATATTAAAAGATAAAACTATTTTGCTTATTTTATTCATATTGTTCATGAAGAAAAAAACCTCCACTTAAAGAGGTTTTTCATTCATTAATAATATCCAATTTTAAATTTACTCTAATACAAGTTTCATTTCCAGAATACTCTCTACATCACCACTGACAAGTAAACGATCCCCTAATTCAATCTGTGTATTTCCGTGTGGAATAATAAATGAATCACCACGATAGATTCGTAAAATCAACATATTCCCTAGAAGAGGTAAGTTGTGTAAATATTCATCATGATAGGTTTGATTATTCATCGTTACTTCACCAATAGAACCATCATGATGAGTAATTAATCTTACCGCACTTGGGTGTTCAACCAATGCTTTTAATAATGTTCTGGATGCGTATAAAGTTGAAAATAAAGATAAACCTTCTTCATGTTGAACATTTTTAAATAAATCAGGATTTTCAATCCGAACGATAATGTTGCTAATTTCCAGTGTTTTGGCATATCTAGCTAATTCTAAATTGATTTCATCATCCATAGAAGCAAATACGATAATATCCGTTTTAAATGCATCCTGTTCTTCTAATGATTTAACATCTAAATGTGGAATTTCAACAAGTGGAAATCGACTATACGTTTCTTCCTTTGACTCATCATTTTTCGATTCTATACTGTACAGATTTACTTCGTATCCTTCTTTTATTAGATCCTGAGAAATCGGTAATGTTACATGATTTGCACCTACAATGGAAATGACCTTAGGTTTTTTGGTGATAGTTGGAAACAATTGATTAAATAAAATAGGTGCAACTAAACAGCTGATTACAGCTACTAAAATGAGTGCCCCATGCATTGTCTCATCAATCGCCCCAATTTGTAATGCTAAAGCTGCAGCCGCAATCACTAGGCTTAATGTTGATGATAATAATATCCCTGAACTTAATACTTGACGCCATGGAAAGTATCTTTTCAAAATCAAAACAGGAATCATTTTTGATAGGAAAATGGCTGCCAATAACATCGGCATGAGTATTAAAATTTTAACATCAGTAAATAAATCCCATAAGTTTAGATTTACTCCTAACATGACGAAAAAGATGGGTATCAGAAAACCATAACCAAATGACTCCAGTTGATGAACAAACTTTTTGTCTGGTGCTAATAAAGAAACTACAACTCCAGCTAAAAAGGCACCTAATATATTTTCAATTTCAAATGTTTCAGATAATACAACAAATAATAAAATCAAAGCAAAAACGGCCCTTGTTCCCATTTGAGCTGTACTTTTTCTTAACACATCAAAGAGCTTGCCCTTTACAAAGTTCTTTAAGAATAAATATGTAAATACAACTAGCGCGAAAAAGACTAACAACAATAACATTTGTGTTATATTTTCGGACTGATAACTTATGTAAACAGCGAGTAAAATCATCGTAGCAAAATCTGATAAAACCGCAACGAGTAAAATAATTTGACCGAGTGGAGTGTCTGTTATTTTCTTCTCTTTAAGGACTGGAACCACAACACCTAATGATATTGTTGCAATGATTAAGGTCATTAACAATGGATCTTCTATCAAATTCATCCATAATAACGTATAGGACAAACCATAGGATACGACAAATACACCCACCAGTATAATTAAAGATAATAATAGGGGGTTTGCTTTATTATCTTCGACTGTTTTTTTCTTCTTAAAGGAAGCAAAATCGATTTCCAATCCACTTAAAAATAATAAGTATATAAAACCAAATAATGATAATAATTCGAGCCATTGATCCTCATGAATCAAATTTAATCCACTCTTACCTATTATTAAACCAGCAATAATTTCTGCAACAACAACGGGTATCATTTTTAAATGTAACCGATGAAGCAGAATAGGAACGAGAAAAGCAATTGTGACAACGATCATTAAAGAAGTTAATTCAGTAGTATGTTCCACTTTAATATTTCCCTCCGTAATTTCCATCCGTAGCTATTTTATTAGAATTTTATTTTATTTTTAATGTAAAATCAAATAAGCAAGAAATTTCTAAGATGTTGTCGGTTTATTTTGAAAAAACAAGAGAAAAAACTATAAAAAAACTCGTCTTTTCTCTTGTTTACTTATTTTATTGGGGAAAGAATTCTATTAATACGCTGTTCAACCATTTTCAAACCTTTTTCACCTGCTTGAAAATGACGAAGCTTATGATTTCCATCAAACAAATAATAAGCAGGGACATGTTCATTTTGGAACTTATCAGTAATGGCATGCTGATTGTCTATCATGACTGGATGTTTTAATCCATATTTTTGAATGTTTTCCTTAGCAGTATTAATATTCGTATCCTTTTCGGATCGAGGCATATGAACCCCTATTACTGTTAAGTTATATTTTGCCTCATATTTCTCACGCCATTCATTAATTTGTGATAAACTTTCCTTACACATATGACAGCTAACAGCCCAAAAATGGATTAATACAGGTTTGCCTCTTAAAGTATCTTTAGATAATTCTCCATTCACCCATTCTGTCACACCTTTAAAATTAGGTAGCTCTGTACGCAAACGCATTGGCATTATCTTTCACCTCTCAGCTTATTTTATCATAATTAACCTTATACTATGCTTAACTATACTTAAAAAGAAGAAACCCCTCTTACCTACGGATGCAGATAGAGGGGTTATTAATGTAAATATATTACTTAGCTGTTAATTGTTTTTCCCCTGGTTTCCAGTTTGCTGGACATAAACCACCAGATTGAAGAGCTTGTAAAATACGAACTGTTTCATCAACACTTCTACCTACGTCGTTGTGGTTTACAACTTGATATTTCATTTCTCCATCAGGATCAATAATGAATAATCCACGAAGTGCAATACCTTCTTCTTCAATTAAAACTCCATAATCACGAGCTACAGATTTAGTTAAGTCAGCTGCTAATGGGAAGTTTAATTGTCCTAATCCATTTTCATCTACTGGAGTATTAATCCATGCACGGTGAGAGAATTTGCTATCCGTACTTACACCTAAAATTTCAGTGTCAAGATCTTCAAAAATACCACTTGCTTCACTTAAAGCTGTAATTTCTGTCGGACAAACAAATGTGAAATCTAGTGGGTAGAAAAATAATACTAACCATTTCCCCTTATAATCAGAAAGAGATACTGAACTGAAATCTTCCCCATTACCTAGTGCTGTTTCCATTGTAAAATCTGGTGCTGGTTTTCCTACTAAACGTTCTGCCATTTTTAAAGCCCCTCCTAGAAAATATAATATTTTAAGTTAAATGAAGGCACCAAAAAAACAAATTTATGTAATGTTTTAATGGTTATACCATCATTTTTACTAAGTGATGTATTCACATTAAAAATGTTATCACTCCACAAAACCAAAGTCAATAACTATAGTCATTTTTTTTTAATAATTATTCTAATTAATAAACTTTTGGATATATATTCTATTTATTTCATTGCAGCTATTATTAGATCTCCCATTTCAGAAGTACTTAACGCACTCGTTTGATCAGAAGATATATCTCCTGTACGATGTCCAGCATCCAGTACATCCTTTACTGCTTTTTCAATCAAATCTCCAGCTTTTTGATATCCAAATGATAATTTAAACATCAATGCAACGGAAAGAATCGTAGCGATAGGATTTGCTTTTCCCTGTCCTGCAATATCTGGTGCAGAACCATGTACTGGTTCATATAATCCAAAACTTCCTTCACCTAACGATGCAGAGGATAACATACCGATAGATCCAGTAAGCATAGCAGCCTCATCACTTAAAATATCTCCAAACATATTTTCTGTTACAATGACATCAAAACTGGAAGGTCTACGTAATAATTGCATCGCACAGTTATCTACTAACACATGCTCAAGCTCAACATCAGGATATTCAGTAGCAAGACGATTCACCGTTTCTCTCCATAAACGAGAACTTTCCAACACATTCGCTTTATCTACTGACGCTAATTTCTTACTTCTAGTACGTGCAATCTCAAAAGCTTGTCTTACAATTCGTTCAACTTCCATGACATTATAAGCACATGTATCTACCGCTTCTTCACCAAACTCAGTTTCACGTCTAAATTTTTCCCCGAAATAGATGCCTCCTGTTAATTCACGAACTACGATTAAATCCGTGCCATCTAATACTTCTGGTTTTAAAGTAGAAGCTTCCTTTAAACAATCAAATACAACAGCAGGTCTTATATTTGAAAATAAGCCTAGTTCTTTTCTAATTCCTAATAATCCAGTTTCGGGTCGTAATTCCTTTGAATTATTATCCCATTTCGGACCACCAACAGCGCCTAACAATACTGCATCTGAGTTTCTACACATTTCCAATGTCTCTTGTGGTAGAGGTGTACCCTTCTCATCTATGGCAATACCACCAAATAACCCGTGATCTGTTTCAAATTGATAACCAAAAAGTTCTTCAGTTTTTTTAAGGACTTTCTCCGCTTCAGCCACGACCTCTGGACCAATACCATCTCCAGCAATGACTGCGATTTTTTTTACATCAGACATGTTATCTCTCCTTATCAAAAAAATATCCTGCCTAACATAGGATGTGGCAGGTTATTTATTTTTTTAAAACTATCTTTTAGTTAAGGGCCCCGCAAAAGTATTCGGATACTCCTTCTTGGAATTCTCTTCACTTTTGTGGGTATTTTATATTAAAGTAATATTCCCTCTCTTATTCACAATACCAGAGGTTTTTTTGTCAATGATTCGATTCACTGCATCGATGTAAGCACGTGCACTTGCATCAAGAATATCTGTGCTAACACCACGCCCTGTTACTGCAATGTCTCCTTGTTTCAATACAACGTGCACTTCCCCTAATGCATCCTTACCATGTGTAACGGATTTAATAGCATAATCCTCTAAAGTAACATCTTCTTGTGTTGCTTTGTCAATCGCGTTATAGATAGCATCAACAGAACCGTTTCCTTCTTGCGTTTCTTCAGCGATTGCATCTTCATTTGTTTTGATTCGAATCGTAGCCCTTGGAATCGATTGATTTCCGTATGATAAATCAATTCGTTCAAGTGTGAAAAATTCAGGTGTGCTGACAAGCTTCTCTTCCAACATTGCTCGAATATCTTCATCACTTACGTTTTTCTTCTTATCTGCAAGGTTTTTAAACTTTATAAAAGCATCTTTAATCTGCTCTTCATTTAGGTCATCATAACCCATATCTACTAGCTTTTCACTAAATGCATGTCGACCTGAAAGCTTCCCTAGTACTAATTTACTTTCTTTTAAACCGATCGTTTCTGGAGACATAATTTCATAGGTTGTTTTTTCTTTCAACATACCATCTTGATGAATGCCAGATTCATGGGCAAAAGCATTCGCACCTACAATTGCTTTATTACCCGGTACAGCCATTCCAGTCAATTTACTCACTAAACGACTTGTACGATAGATTTCAGTCAATTTTAAAGAGGTAGTTGCTTCATAAAAGTCTTTTCTAGTTTCTAACGCCATTGCTACTTCTTCAATCGAAGTATTTCCTGCACGCTCACCTATACCGTTCATTGTTCCTTCAATTTGATCTGCTCCATTACGTATGGCTGCTAGGGCATTCGCTGTAGCCATCCCCAAATCATCATGGCAGTGTGCACTTAATTGAATTTTTTCAATTCCAGGAACGTTTTCTCTTAAAGTTTTAAATATATTGCCAAATTCATCAGGTGTCATAAAACCTACGGTATCTGGAATATTCACTACAGTTGCACCAGCTCGAACTGCCATTTCTGTCACTTCACATAAGAAATCCAATTCGGTTCGAGCTGCATCCTCAGGCGAAAATTCAATTTTATTAAAATATTTTTTTGCATATCGAATGGCCGCTTCTGCTGTTTCAAGTACTTGTTGTTTTTCCATACGTAACTTATATTTACGATGTATAGGAGAGGTTGCAAGAAATAAATGCAAACAAGGATCCTCTGCTTTTTGTAATGCTTCCCTCGCTGCTTCAATATCTTGCTCACGGGAGCGAGAAAGTCCAATTATAGATGAATTTTTTACAGCCTCAGCTACTTCACTTACACTTTTCAAATCACCTGGCGATGCTGCAGGGAAACCTGCCTCAATACGATCAACTCCAAGCCTTTCTAATTGTAAGGCAATTTCCACCTTTTCTTGGGTATTTAAGTTTACTCCTGGAGATTGTTCACCATCTCTCAACGTTGTATCAAACACATATATCTTTCTCATCCCAAATCCACCTCCTAATAGGGTTTTCAGTGTTTGCTCTTATTCGTTCCACCAACTTAAGGTCAATGTTCCTCGACTAAAACCAGCCACGTCCATGTGGCAACGTCGACATCAAAACTTCCTGTTTTGTTTATTTTTTAATCCAATGCATCATTTCACGTAATTTTGAACCTACTTCTTCAATCGGATGCTCTGATTCTTGACGACGAGTTGCTGTAAAAAATGCACGATTAGATTGGTTTTCTAAAATAAAGTCACGAGCAAATTTCCCTTGTTGGATATCTTCCAATACTCTCTTCATTTCTTTTTTCGTTTCTTCTGTAACGATACGAGGACCTGTTACATAATCTCCATACTCAGCAGTATCACTGACAGAATAACGCATTCTCTCTAATCCGCCTTCGTACATTAAATCAACGATTAGTTTTAATTCATGTAAACATTCGAAATAGGCAACTTCAGGTTGGTAACCTGCTTCAGTTAGTGTTTCAAAGCCAGCTTTTACAAGCGCACTTACACCACCACATAATACAGCTTGCTCACCGAATAAGTCCGTTTCTGTTTCTTCTCGGATCGTTGTTTCAATCACTCCAGCTCGTGTACATCCTATGCCTTTTGCATAAGCCAAACCAAGCTCTTTTGCTTTTCCAGTTGAATCTTGTTCAACTGCGATCAACCCAGGAACACCAAATCCTTCTACATAAGTACGACGTACTAAATGTCCAGGTGATTTTGGTGCAATCATAAATACGTCTACATCTGAAGGGGGTACGATTTGTCCGAAGTTTATGTTAAAACCGTGTGAAAACATGATTGCTGAACCTTTTTTCAAGTTTGGTGCGATCATTTCTCTGTATACTGTTCCTTGTGTTTCATCTGGCATTAAAATTTGAATAATATCTGCTTTTTTAGTTGCTTCGTCCACTGTAAAGACTTGAAATCCGTCGTTAGTTGCTTGATCCCAAGAACGACCTTTACGTAAACCGATGATAACATTAATACCACTATCTCTTAGATTTTGAGCTTGTGCATGCCCTTGACTTCCATATCCGATTACTGCGATTGTTTTTCCTGATAATACGTTTAAATCTGCGTCGTTTTCATAATACATTGTAACTGCCATTGAATAATTCCTCCTTTTATATGTCCCTTGAGTGGGTAGTATATACCCAAAAAAGTGAAACCTTATTAGACTATCTATACCCACTCAAAAGAGTCTCCCATGTTTAAATCTTATAAGTAAACTTAAACTCCTCTTATCATTGCCGCAACACCTGTACGAGTTAATTGAATAACACCATATGGTTTTAATAATTCCACCATAGCTTTCACTTTTTCAGAATCTCCAACGACCTGAACCATGATGCTCTTTGGACCAATATCTACGATTGTTGCTCTAAAAGTTTCCACAACACCAATGATCTCTGGACGTATGGATGGTTCAGCGTTCACTTTTATTAAAGCCAACTCACGTTCAACCATTGGATTCGCACTTATGTCTATCACCTTGATTACATCAATTACTTTATACAGTTGTTTGGAGATTTGTTCTAATTTATGATCATCGCCAGTTGTTACGATAATCATTCTGGAAAGACCTTCCTCCTCAGACTTCCCAACCGTAATACTTTCAATGTTAAAACCTCTTCGACCGAATAAACTTGCTACTCGTTGCAATACCCCAGGTTGGTTGTTTACAAGTATTGAAATGGTATGTTTAGTCGTATTCATATTACGAATCCCCCATTAACATTTCATCAATTGTGCTTCCTTGTTTTACCATTGGATACACATTTTCATGTTTTTCAACTACAAAATCAATTAATACTGGACCTGGTGTATCTAAAGCTTCCTGCCAAGCTTTTTGGGCTTCCTCTTTATTCGTTGCTCTTAGCCCTTTTACTCCATATGCTTCAGCTAATTTCACAAAATCTGGACTTCCAGATAAGTCAATATGACTATAACGATTGTCATAAATAATCTCTTGCCATTGACGCACCATGCCTAAGACTTGATTGTTAATGACAACAATTTTTACAGGGATATTGTGAATAGCACAAATCGCTAATTCTTGTGAACACATTTGCATTCCACCATCACCGTTGATGGATACTACGAGTCGATCTGGATTTCCCATTTGTGCACCGATTGCCGCAGGAAAACCAAAACCCATCGTACCTAATCCACCGGATGTTATCCAAGAACGAGGATGATTAAACCTGTAGTACTGTGCCGACCACATTTGATGCTGTCCTACATCTGTTGTAACGATGGCTTCACCCTTTGTTGTTTCGTGAATCATTTCAATGACATATTGTGGTTTAAGATGTTTGTTATCATCTTTATATTTAAGTGGGAATTCTTTTTTCATCTTCTGTAATTCTTCTATCCATGCTTCCGATTGTGCTGATTTTGCTTTTTGATTTGCAAGTTCTAGAACTTTTTTCACATCACCTACACAAGGAATTGCTGTTTCAACAACTTTTCCTACTTCAGCAGGATCAACATCAATGTGTGCTATTTTTGCATTTGGTGCAAATCCTTCCACCTTCATCGTTACACGATCATCAAACCTTGCACCGATTCCTATTAACAAATCACAATTTTGAATTGCTTTATTTGCGGTATAAGTTCCATGCATGCCTGGCATGCCTAACCATAAATCATTCGAGCTAGGAAAGCCCCCGATTCCAAGTAAAGTTGTAATCGTAGGAATATTCGTTTTGTTTACAAATTCTAATAATTCTTCTTGTGCTCCTGCATATACAACTCCGCCCCCTGCAAGAATCACTGGTTTTTTCGCTTCATCAATTGCCTTTAATAAACGTTCTACTTGAAGTTTATTAGGTAATACCGTTGGGTTATACCCACGGATACTAATTTTATTATCATAAGTAAACGCTGTTTTATGTGCAGATATATCTTTAGGAATATCAATAAGAACGGGGCCTTTTCTACCTGTTGAAGCAATGTGGAAAGCTTCATGAACTGTTTTGGATATATCCTTAACATCACGAACTAAATAACTATGTTTCGTGATAGGCATGGTGATTCCCGTGATATCAGCTTCCTGAAAGGCATCTGTACCAATGGCTGTGCTCATTACGTTTCCAGTGATAACTACAAGTGGTACTGAATCCATATAGGCTGTTGCGATACCTGTTACAAGATTTGTAGCTCCTGGACCAGAAGTGGCTATACATACACCAACCTCTCCAGTTGAACGTGCATACCCATCAGCAGCATGAATAGCTCCTTGTTCGTGCCTTGTTAATAAGTGATTAAAATCGGGGTTCCCATGAATTGCATCATAAATGTATAAAACGGCTCCACCTGGATAACCAAAGACGCAATCAACACCTTCTAAAAGTAGTGAACGAAGCAAAATCTCTGATCCTGTAATTACATCCGGTTGCATTAACTTAGTATAAAGTTCTTTATTTGTAGCTTTTAACGTTTGGGTGCTCATCTTACATCCTCCTCTCAAAAAAATAAGATCTAACTATTTTTAAATACCAAAAAATCCTTTCACCCCACTGCTCTACTAAAGCAAAAAATGGGACGAAAGGATTTTCCTTACGTGGTACCACCCAACTTTGTTACATACTTCACAATATATAACCTCAGAAAGTAACTATTAAGAAATAGCTGTCACTTACAGCATAATAACGTATGCCTACCGATTTCCCCTACTAGGTTAGACCTTTCAGGCAAACAGCTCCAAGGCGAGCTCGTAAATAAGGGATTATGGCAAAGGTTTCAGCAAATCCTTTGCTCTCTGTTCACAGTGCCCCTATTCCTTTATCCTTTTCATAGCCGATGTTCCATATGTGATTGGGTAATGATTTTTAACTATTATATATACTACTTGAGTTGAAGTCAACATATTTTCATTAAATATCATTAAATATAAGAAAATCACCTATCGAGGACCTCTTGGAGTCCTTATTTAAGGTGATTTTCTTGAAATATAGAATTTTTAAATTTATACATTCTTATGTTATAAAAAAACTTAGGCGTTAATTTTTTCTTTTGCTACATTTGCAAGGTTAGTGAAACCTTGTGAATCATTTACTGCAAGGTCTGCTAACATTTTACGGTTAATATCTACACCTGCAAGCTTTAATCCATGCATTAACTTGCTATAGCTTAATCCGTTAGTACGAGCTGCAGCATTAATACGTACAATCCATAATTTACGGAAATCACGCTTGCGCTGACGACGGTCACGATATGCATAAAGCAATGACTTCATAACCTGTTCATTCGCTGTTTTATAAATTCTATGTTTAGAGCCAAAGTAACCTTTAGCAAGTTTTAATACTTTTTTACGACGACGACGTGCAACAAATCCACCTTTTACTCTTGCCATCTTTTTCTACCTCCTATGTTCACTATTATTTAAGATTTGATAATTGTTGAGCTAAACGTTTAACGTCACCTTTAGCCATGATTGGTTGAGTTTTCATTAAGTTTTTCTGTCTTCCTGACTTTTTAGATAACAAGTGGTTTTTACCACGTTTATGTCTTTTAATTTTACCAGTGCCTGTAACTTTAAAACGACCTTTTAAACTGCTGTGAGTTTTCATTTTAGGCATAATTGTATCCTCCTAAGAATTAAAGTATATTTCCTGAATCAGCTTTGGACATCTATTTTTTTGTTATCGGAGCAAGTACCATAATCATGCTTCGACCATCAAGTCTAGGTCTACGCTCAATTTCGGCATACTCTTTAACGTCTTCGATTACTCTATCAAGTACTTTTTTACCAATGTCAGCATGTGTAATCTCACGACCCCGAAAACGAATCGAACACTTCACCTTATCTTCTGCCTTAAGGAATTTGATTACATTACGCAGCTTAGTTTGGTAATCATGTTCTTCGATTTTAGAGCTGAAACGCACTTCTTTAATGTCCACGATTTTTTGATTCTTACGTGCTTCTTTTTCTTTTTTCTGTGCTTCATAGCGATATTTACCGTAATCTATGATACGACAGACTGGTGGTTTTGCTGTTGGAGCAACAGCAACTAGATCTAAATTTGCATCATATGCTAAACGCAACGCTTCTTTAATGGGTTTGATTCCAAGCTGGTCTCCCTCGGCTCCAATTAAACGAACCTCTCTAGCTCTTATAGATTCGTTAATGATATGTTCTTTAATAACGTGTCACCTCCGCTAAAAATTTAAAACAAAAAAAATGTGAGCAGATTCATTCGCCCACATCATTTATTTCATCTCCGAAGAGATAAGATTTATCGTTTGAACCAGCTAACAAATTGTTAGTCAGGTGAGAAGCGGGCGCTTCTGCTTGTTGATTTGTTCTAACTATAAAAAGATACCACATGAAATTGATAATGTCAATTTGTTTATACATAACTAATCCATACTTTTTTTCACTATGCATATTAAAAATTTAAGATATCTTAAATTTAAATTCATTTTATACAAATTCCATATATATTTTATATTCTTTTTACCTTTCTATAGTATTCTAAAGAGAGTCTAACATATGTCATAAATTAAAAGTGGAAAAATCAACAGAATTCCTTTAAAATTACCCATACAACACTTTCTTTTCAGACGTTTGTTTAAAAGGTGGGGACGAAGTATGTTATATCGATTGAAAATGATTGAAAATCAAATATTTTTCTTTATAAATGTTAGACTAAAAAATAAAATTTTAGATATTATTATGACTAACATCACTCATTTAGGCGGGGCTTTATTTACTATATGCATAACTTTAGCATTGTCAATTTTTGCATCTGCACCATGGAAACATGCTGCTTTCATGAGTTTAGTATCATTAAGTTTAAGTCATATTCCAGTAGCTGTAATTAAAAAAACATACAAAAGACTAAGACCTTATTTGGTTATTAAACACGTAATCACTTATAAAAATCCATTAAAGGATCATTCTTTTCCATCAGGTCATACCACTGCTATTTTTTCAATCATTATACCATTTGTCATTAGCATACCTGTAATGAGCATCCTATTGCTGCCATTAGGTTTTGTTGTTGCATTATCCAGAATATATTTAGGTCTGCATTACCCATCTGATGTTTTTGCTGGTTTAATCATTGGTACATTAACGGGTATTTCCGTGACTAGCTTCTTAGGATAATAAAAACAAAATTAAGTTTTCAGTTTCAAATGGGAATTTTTTTTTGAATTTCTGTCCGCCGATCGGGGAAAATTAAATTTAATCATCATTATTGATATACATCAAAAAAGGATATCAAAAAAATAATATTGAAATTTGATTTCAAAAACGATCAGAAGTGGGTGAGCTCTGTTTTGCAACAAAAAAATATACTCATTTTATCAGAAGGATTCGGTACAGGTCATACACAAGCCGCATATGCTATATCAGAAGGACTAAAAAATCAATTTATTCATACAAAGGTAATTGAATTATTAAAATTTCTACATCCAAATTTAGCGCCTCATTTCTTTAATGTATATCGAAAAACATTAGATGTACAACCGAAAATATATGAAAAATTGTATAAATCGCAATATGAAAATTCACTGAATCGTTTCACTCAAATGATTCTCCATCGCATTTTTTACGCTAGAACATACTCATTTATTGATCATTTTCAACCTGATACCATCCTTTGTACTCATCCTTTTCCAAATGCCGTAATTGCCAGATTAAAAAGATTAGGACTCCAAGTACCTTTATATACAGTCGTTACTGATTATGTTATTCACGGGGCTTGGATAACACCGGAGACAGATAAATATTTAATACCTACTGAAGAAATAAAAAGACAATTAATTAAAAAAAATGTGCCTGAAGAAAAAATTATGATCTCCGGCATTCCAATACACTCTAAATTTTGGAAGACAAATGAAAAGTTAAAAATAAGGGACAAGTTCGGACTTCAACCTATACCTACTGTGCTCATTATGGGTGGGGGTTGGGGAATGATGAAATACAATGAGTTAATGGAATATTTATTATTTTGGAAGGACAAAATTCAATTCATCATCTGTATGGGAAATAATGAAAAGGCACGAAAAAAGATCATTTCAAACTCTAAATTTCAGCACCCTAATATCCATATTCTTGGTTTTACTAAGGCAATTGATGAGTTAATGGATGTTTCAGATCTATTAATCACAAAACCAGGTGGAATCACCTGTACAGAAGGTTTAGTAAAACAATTGCCCATGATATTTTATAATCCTATCCCTGGTCATGAGGAAGAGAATTGTCAATTTTTCTTAAACCATCATTTGGCAGAAAAACTCACTTCAATTGATGAGCTAAAGTTTTGGTTAAATCAGTTGGTACAACAACAAAAAATAACATTTCAATCAAAATCTTTTTGCACAACTCAATTCTCTGTAGATGAGATTAATTGTCTGATTTGAGAAAATTAAGCCAAATTAACAGGTCCAATCGTACAATCCATCTATAACTCACTGAATAAACTATTAATATATGAAACCAAAATGGTTTTCATATACTTCATGGTTGATGGAGGTGAGAACGTGTCTAAAAGAAAAAGCAAAACATGTCCTAAAAAAATACAAGACTGTAATTGTTGTACAACATCATTAAAAAAAGCAATCGAAGAAAATTTTGATCAATTTGATCTAATTGGTATTACATTCGTTGGAACAGATGTACTTTTGGTTGCTATTGGTACCTTTATTGATGTTAGAGATGAAGTATTAGTTGTTAGAAACATCTTTAATATCCCTGGTACTGAATCAACAAGTTTTATCCCGTTGTGTGATCTTTTAAGTGTAGATAAACTTGATAATCCTCCAACTCCTGCACCTGCTGAAGGGAATACCGTATTTACTATTAAACCAAATAATGAATAAAATATGAACTTTTTATATATAAACCCTCCATGGTCAAATAATGACGTGGAGGGTATTTAAATGCAAAAGAACTTGGTTATTTCATCAAAATGACTTCGCAACGGTGGATTCTCACACCTTGCTCAACGAATTTTTCTTCATACTCTGTAAACACATGGTTTTCAGGAGTACTCTCTTTATGCAAATCCAACTTTATATTTTTCATTTTTAAATCCAAATCAGCAAATGAGTTTAAAGAAAATTCAAAGAGAGAAACTGAATCTGTTTTTAAATGAATCTCTCCATTATTCTTTAAAACCTTCTGGTATTTTTTCAAGAAATTTGCATGAGTTAGCCTGCGAGAAGCATGTCTTTTTTTTGGCCATGGATCACTAAAGTTTAAATAAATTTGATCAATTTCATTCTCATCAAAAACTTCTTCTATTTTCTCAATATTCATTAAAACAAGTCTTAAATTATCTATATTTGATACCTCGTGTTCTTCCCTCAAAGCATATGCCTTTTCACTTGCTTTTCTAACTAACTCATCATATAGATCTATCCCTATAAAATTGAATTCAGGATACTTCAAGCTCATTTCAGAAATGAATTTCCCTTTTCCCATCCCTAACTCTACGTGAATAGGATTATCATTACCAAAAACTTCTCTCCATCTGCCTTTATTAGCCTGTGGTTCAAGTTCTACCACATCTTTAGCGTTTTCTAAAAATTCAAGTGTATCTGATCGGCGTCTCAATCTGCCCATGTAGATGTAACCCCCGTTTATCCTCTAAGTTCGTAATCATTGATATCTTATCATCAGTTACGCTTTTAGAGCAACAAATATGAGTTGCATATTATTGCTATTTTTATATTTTATGATGAATACGAATTAGATAACTTACGAGTAAGGTACTCAATTTTTTCCAATATTGTTGATTTATCATTTATTCTTTTTAGCTCATCAGCTTTAAAAACTTGTACTTTTTTAGCTTGATAATAATCAAATAACACTTGTTTTATTGTAAGCCCTTCTTCTAATAAGAAAGCTGGGTCAAGCAATTTTCTCAACATCACTTCATCCTGTACAGTGTAAATACTTGGATTTAAAGTATGAAATATTCCTTCTTTCATCCCCATCTCATAAAACTGTCTAATGTTCATTTTTCTTTGTTGACGTGCCGACATGATTCCTTCATATAATTCAGAAAAACCTACTTTTAATTCCTCTAAAAACAATTCAGAAATATAAATAAAAGTGAGTACTTCTTGTTCATATAATTTTTGAAAACGATCTATATAAGTGAGTTCATTGTTTAAAATAGTTTGATCAACCTCTTCATAGTATGCAATATATGTCCTTGTAAGCTCTTGAATGATTTCTTCTTTAGAAGAAAAATAATTATAAAGGGAAGCTTTACTGATCTGCATATACTCAGCCATATCTTGTATTTTCAAAGAATTAAACCCTTTTATACGAATCACATTCATTAATTTCCCTACGTATGTTTTTCTCATCTGTCCCCTTAATTCAGGATCTATTTTTCGCATATCATTTCCCCCTTAGATCCATTATTATACCATACAGTCATATTACATTATACACTTTATACTATTTTTATTTTTTTAGTTTACAATGTTTAAAATAAATGTTATAGTTGTTTCAGAAACAATTTAGACAAAAAATATATAAAAAGTCTAAAATTAAAACAATAAAATTAGGAGTGATCTAAATGACGCAAAAGGTAGCCATTATTACTGGAGCAAGTAGTGGGATCGGTCAAGCAACAGCCCTTGAATTATCAAATCAGGGATTCAGGGTCATGTTAGCAGCAAGACGAGAAGACAGATTAAAGCAGTTGCAATCGGAAGTGATCAATAATGGTGGCGAGACTTCTTACCAAGTAACAGATGTAACTTCTTTTAAGGAGATGGAAACATTAGCAAAAGCAACCGTTGAGCAATTTGGTCAAATTGATATCCTAGTGAACAATGCCGGAATCATGCCATTATCATTATTAAACAAAATAAAAGTGGATGAGTGGGATCGTATGGTTGATGTCAATATTAAAGGAGTTTTGTATGGGATTGGCGCAGTTCTCCCGTATATGGAAGAACAAAAATCTGGACATATTATCAACGTATCCTCTGTAGCAGGACATCGAGTGGGACCAGGAATGTCCGTTTATAGTGGTACTAAATTCGCTGTAAGAGCAATCACTGAAGGATTACGTCAAGAAATGAAATCTGGACAAAACATCCGTACAACCATTATTAGCCCTGGAGCAGTTGCAACTGAATTAGCACAAACGATCACTGATGAAGATATTATCAGTGGGTTCCAAGAAAGATTTAAAGATTTAGAATTTCTAAGGGGAGAAGATATTGCAAAAGGCATCTACTATGCAGTTTCACAACCCGACCATGTAGATGTGAGTGAAATTATCATCCGCCCAACAGAGCAATCATAGTAATTTACTAATTAGGATATGCATATAATTAGATTATAATATACACTTTATACTATTTTTATACTTTTAGTTTACAATGTATGAAATAGATGTTATAGTTACCTCAGGAAATATTTTAGACAAAGTATATATAAAAAGTCTAAAATAAAAATACAAATTAGGAGTGATTTAAGTGAGTAAAAAAGTAGCCATTATTACAGGAGCAAGTAGTGGGATTGGTCAAGCAACAGCTCTTGAATTATCTAATCAAGGATTCAGAGTCATGTTAGCAGCAAGACGAGAAGACAGATTAAAACAGCTTCAATCTGAAGTGATTGAAAATGGTGGAGAGGCTTCTTACCAAGTAACGGATGTAACTTCATTTGCGGAGATGGAAACTTTAGCGAGAGCAACCGTTGAACAATTTGGTCAAATTGATATTCTTGTTAACAATGCGGGGGTTATGCCATTATCATTTTTAAGCAGTAGAAAAGTAGAAGAATGGGATCTCATGGTAGATGTTAATATTAAAGGTGTCCTTTATGGGATTGGGGCTGTTCTCCCGTATATGGAAGAACAAAAATCTGGACATATTATTAACATTTCATCTGTAGCTGGTCATAAAGTTATGCCATCAAGTTCTGTTTACAGCGGTACAAAGTTTGCAGTAAGAGCGATCACTGAAGGATTACGTCAGGAAATGAAATCTGGACAAAACATTCGTACAACCATTATTTGCCCTGGAGCTGTAGCAACAGAATTAACACATACGATCACTGATGAGAATATCATCCGTAACTTACAAGAAAATTATTCAGATGTACAAACTTTAAAAGGTGAGGATATTGCAAAAGCAATCGCATATGCAGTAAAACAACCTGATCACGTAGATGTGAGCGAAATTATCATTCGCCCTACAGAACAAGCTTTATAATTAACTTATAGGATAAAAAAGCACTTATAAAATCAAAATTAAAACACAAAGCACAAAGCACACACATAAAAAAGCATGTGATTTCACTAAGAGATTACATGCTTTTTTAATCCAGATCTAATCCAAAAAAATAATAAATTTAATAAAACATAAAATCCAATAGATGACTTTAATAAAGCATAAATAGTTCAAGTTATAAATTTTCAAGAACTAAATATACTACAGAGAATCTTCTTTTATTGGAGGAAAAGAGCTATGGGGAACGAGAATGTCCATCAAATATTAGATGTTATTCAACACTCTACAAAAAATAACGTACTGGCTACGATTCTTCATGTGGAAGGTACAGCATATTTAAAAGAAGGAACTATGATGTTGATCCAAGAAGATGGCTTTCAAGTTGGTATGTTAAGCGCTGGTTGCTTAGAAAATGACCTTGCAATCAGGAGCAAAGAGGTTTTTATCAATGGAAGACCAATTACAATCACATATGATATGAGTGAAGAAACAGATATCTCCTGGGGACAGGGAGCAGGATGTAATGGTGTTATATATATTCTGTTAGAGTTTTTAGATCAAGAACTAAAAGAAAATATGCTCAATTTAAAAGAAGTACTTGATCAAGGTATTCCCATTCTACATATAAAAACTTTAACTGAAGATTTTAAATTGGAAAATAACTACTATTACTCATTTGAAGGAGACACTTTAATTACATCGGACGTAGATTTAACACTAGAAATTCGAAGTTATCTTCATCATAACCAAGCAGAATCAAATCCATCTCAAAAAAGCGGAGTTCATAAGTCAGATCATTTCCCCATCCCATTCTATACCCACATTTTTTCACCCAAACCTAGACTCATTATTTTTGGTGCAGGACCTGATGTAAAACCACTTGTTTCTCTTGCAGCACTAACAGGGTTTTCAATCACCCTATGTGATTGGAGGACAGAATTTTGCAATAAGGAACAGTTTCCACTTGCAAACGAATTCATTATAGGGTTCCCGAAAGAAATGACTAATAAATTAAACCTTAACTCTCAAGATTATGTTGTTATTATGACGCATCATTTTCAAAGAGATCAAGAAATTCTATCCACACTCATTCATCAACATTTACGTTATCTCGGTATCCTTGGACCCCGTATTCGAACAGAAAAATTGTTAAATCATAAATCAATCCCCCCATCCCTTCGTTCTCCTATCGGACTTTTCATTGGAGCAAAAGGTCCTCAAGAAATAGCCATTAGTATCGTTGCAGAGTTAATTCAATGTTTACGTTCACCATTCCCTCAAAATAAGTTTGAGTTGGGCAATTCATGAGTGATCGTATCGTTGGTGTATTTCTTGCTGCAGGAAAAAGCGATCGTATGGGAAATAACAAGTTGAATCTACCACTAGGAAAGCAAACACTTGGAAGTATTACATTAAAAACAGCTATACATTCCTCATTAGACCATCTTGTTGTTGTAACTAAAGAACAGGATACTCCTCAATGGATTTCACCCTTTCTCTTATCACCACCTTCTAAAAAGAAGTGGACTCAACAAACTTGCAAATCAGCCATTAAAGGGCAAGCATATTCGATAAAATGCGGAGTAAAAAAAGCGATGCAATTACAACCAAAGGCTATTATGATTCTGCTCGCGGATCAACCTTTTATATCTAAGGAAATGATAAATAAATTAATTAATTGTTATATACAACACAAAGATGCTTATTTTGTTGCTGCCTGTTATCAAAATACGATTAGTCCCCCCATCTTGTTTTCACATCAAATGTTTCCTGCGATTATGCAATTAGAAGGAGATGTAGGGGCGAGATATTTATTGAAAAAAGAAAAGTGGCGGGAGACAGGAATTATTCTTCCTTTTGAACATTCCATCCCCTTCTTAGATGTAGATACCAAAGAGGATTATGAATTTGCAACAAATGTATGGAAGTCTCTCGAGTGACAGAGTATTAAACCGTTAATACCTCTAATACATTAATAGTGAACCTTATACTAGAGGGAGGATAAAAATATGGATATCATCGGAAGTAGTGTGATTCGGAAAGATGCATTAGATAAAGTCACAGGCAAAGCAAAATATACTGCTGATGACCTTTCTGTATCTATGCTTCATGCAAAAATGATCATCAGTCCTTATGCTCATGCGAGAATTACACATATTGACACATCAGAAGCATGGAAAACCTCTGGTGTTCGAGCTATCTTAGCAGGAGAAGAATTCCCTCTTACAGGTGAAGAAATTCGTGATCGTCCTCCCATTGCCTATAATAGAGTACGTTATTGTGGTGAAGTTGTAGCTGTTGTTGTTGCTGATAGTCCAGCCCTTGCTAAAAGAGCTTCCAGTCTTATCAAAGTTACCTATGAACCTCTACCTATAATAAATTCCCCTAGTCAAGCTTATGACAAAAACGCCACTCTAGTTCATGAGAAATTAGATTCATATCATCGCGAAAAAGGTGTATATCCAGAAGCAAATACGAACATTGCAAATCGTACAAAAATCCGAAAGGGAAACATGGAGTTAGGTTGGAGTAAAAGTGAGATTGTTGTTGAAGCCAATTTTTCCTTTTCCCCATCTGATCATTCTGCAATGGAAACAAGATGTGCTATTGCAGAAATTCATGAAGATGAAACCATAGTTATCACCTCCTCTTCTCAATCCCCTTTTATGATAAAAAAATTAATGCATGTTTATTTCAATATAGATGTAGGTAAAATCATTGTGAATACACCTTTGGTTGGCGGCGGTTATGGAGGTAAAGCTTCTATTCAATTAGAGCTTGTTGCTTACCTTGCTTCAAAAGCGGTCAATGGAAGAAAAGTGAAGGTTCTAAATTCAAGAGAAGAAGATTTAATTACATCGCCTGTTCATATTGGTTTAGATGCAACTATAAAACTTGGATGTACGAAGGATGGTGTATTACAGGCAGCAGAAATATTATATTTATTTGACGGAGGCGCATATTCAGATAAAGCAGTTGATATCAGTAGAGCAGGTGCTGTTGATTGTACAGGACCTTATCACTTAAACAATATTTGGTGCGATGCTTTATGCATGTATACAAATCATCCTTATGCTGCGCCTTTTAGAGGTTTCGGACATTCAGAAGTCATGTTTGCTTTTGAAAGAACGATGGATATATTAGCAAATAAAATAAATATGGACCCTATACTCTTAAGATCTATCAATGCCATAAAGCCTGGAGATACTACACCTACCCAGGTACTTGTAAACAAAAGTAATGTAGGAAATGTGTCCGAATGTATTTCTAGATTGAAAAAAATCATCCATTGGAATGAAGGAAAAATTGAAAAAGTTAGTGACACGAAGGTCCAAGCAAAAGGAATATGTTGTACTTGGAAAAACTCAACGATCGATCCTGACGCTGGGTCTGGGGTTACACTAACCTTTAATCCTGATGGTAGCATTAACATAATTTCTGGCGTTGTAGAAATAGGAACAGGAACGAAATCCGTTCTTGCACAAATGTTAGCGGATAAAATGAAAATGGATATTCATAAAATCTATGTGCAATTGGAAGTTAATACACAATCTACCCCAGAGCATTGGAAAACAGTGTCCAGCAGAGGAACATTTATGGCGGGTCGAGCTTTACTTAGCGCAGCCGATGATATCATTCAACAGTTAATACAATTAGCTGCATGTATATTAAGATGCTCTAAGGAAGATTTAGAAGTTGGATTCGGCAGAGTATTTTTAAGAGATAATCCAGAACTCTATTTAAATATTAAAGATATTTGTTATGGTTACAAATACCCAAACGGGAATGCTGTTGGAGGTCAGATTATTGGCAAGGGCAATTATATTCAAAGGCACGTAACTTATTTTGATCAAAACACTGGCGCAGGAAATCCAGGTCCAGAATGGACTGTTGCTGCACAAGGGGTTGTGGTTGAATTTGATCGTTCAGATTACACTTATAAAATCTTAAGAGCGATTACAGTTGTTGATCTTGGAAAATTACTCAATGAAAAAGCCGCTTTAGGTCAAGTCATGGGTGGAATGAGCATGGGATTAAGTTTTGCTGGAAGAGAAACATTTATTTTTAATCAACATGGAAAAATCCTAAATCCCCAACTTAGAACTTACCGTCCTCTCCGTTTTGGGGAACATCCACAATATGAGGTGGAATTTGTTGAAACTCCAGTTTTAGATGGTCCGTATGGTGCACGAAGTGTAGGTGAACATGGTTTAATTGGTATGCCAGCTGCTTTAGCTAACAGTTTATCCCTTGCCGCTGGTGTAGACCTCAATCAATTACCTCTTATTCCAGAATTCATATGGAAAACAAAAGTAGGTGCTGCCGATGATTCCTTTTGATTTTGAATACTACAGTCCTACTTCTATTATTGAGGCAGTTCAATTATTTCAAACTTTGGATTCTCAAGGGAAACAACCCATTTATTATTCAGGTGGCACCGAAATCATTTCATTTGCACGAATAAATCTTCTATACACAAAAGCCGTCATTGATATCAAATACATTCCAGAATGTAATATTTTACGACTAGAACAAAATCAATTAACCTTAGGCGCTTGTCTTCCTCTAACAGTCATAGAAGATGAAAATCATTTTCCTTTACTGACAAAAACCATAAGTGAAATTGCTGATCATACCAACCGCAATAAAATTACAATTGGCGGCAATATTTGCGGCCAGATCTACTACAGAGAGGCAGTATTACCTTTTTTACTTTCAGATAGTCAAGTTGTCATTGCTGGTATTGAAGGTATACAAACAGTACCTATTAAACAGGTTTTTCATCAACAATTAGCTTTGAATAGAGGTGAGTTTTTAGTCCAAATCATTACACATGAACATCATCTCCAACTTCCATATGTCAGTATAAAAAAACGACAGCAGTGGGATACCGGTTACCCGCTAGTTACAGTTGCAGCTGTCAAAAAATCTTCACCCCTTTATTCCATTGTCCAATCTGATCCCTCAACAGATGGTCAAATCCTTGCAGCATTTAGTGGAATAAGCCCATTTCCTTATCGCTCTGAACAAATTGAAGAAGACTTAAATCAACAAAACCTTTCTGTTGAACACAGAGTGGACCTAGCGATAACACATTTACCAGAGCCGATATTAGACGATGTTGAAGGTTCTTCTACATATCGAAAATTTGTATTAAAAAATACTCTACAACACGTATTAACCACATTGGAGGGTAAGTAATATGTATTTATCAGACTCAAAAAAACTGAATGTTTCATTATCCATAAATAATGAAGAAAGATCTGTAGTCATTAGACCTGCAGATACACTTTTATCTGTGATTAGGGAGCAACTCGGGTTAACAGGTTCAAAACCTGGTTGTTATAACGGAGACTGCGGAGCTTGTACTGTTGATATCAACGGGGTACCCATCAAATCATGTTTAATGTTAGCTGTAGAGGGAGTTGGGAGAAAGATAACAACCATAGAAGGTCTAAAAGATACACCTATTCAAAAAAGCTTTGTTGAACATTTTGCTTTTCAGTGTGGTTATTGTACACCTGGCTTTCTTATCAATTGTAATGCCTTAATTCAAAAACATCCAAATGCAAAGGATGATACTATTGAAGAGTGGCTTGAATCCAATATTTGTCGATGTACTGGTTATAAAGAAATTGAAGAAGCTATCAAATCAGTCATTTACCCCGAAAAGTGAAGAACCACATTGAATCAAACCTTTTTCATATGAATAAAAAAAAGCCCCCTTAGGAGCTTTGGAATATTAGTGTATATTTGATTTTTTACTTTCTTCAATGATGCGCATTAATTTTTTCTTTGCTTCGGTCTTTAACTCTGGTTGTTGATTAAAACGTATGCCTGTTAAAGCTATGGCTTCTTTCATCGTTAATTCAACTGTAATTTTCTCGTCCCCTTTGGGAACTTTAACTTCATTCATTTGGATCACCTCACAAAGATTTTCTTTTAGTATTTCATACTAAAAGTAAAACAAAAAAAGCGTTTACAAACAAAATTCAATGTAGCCTAAACACTTGATATTAAAGGATCCTTACAATTTTAATTTAACACACTATGTAAGGTTTATCAAGTGGAAATTTGGATTATTTTTAACTTTTTTTTAAACTATTTTTCGCCTATTTTTTGCATTTTGCAAAAGCTATTTTTTTCGTTACAATATATTAATAATACCCCAAAAAACAATAATGTACTTTGAATATATTCTAATTTTTACCATTCAAAAATAAATTCATTCACAAATATGAAATATATTTAAGTATTATTGTAAACTTCATCCCACATGCAATATTTATGTAGGATGAACTAAAGGAGATAAATAACAAATATGAAATTAACAGAACATAACTCTCCTCTTCTATGGGGAGAGAAACGTTTTCATACATGGAATGTTGAAATGAGAAATACCTTTAATGAAAAAGTATTTAAGGTCATGTTAGACGCTGGATTTACTTGTCCGAACAGAGATGGGAAAATCGAAACAGGAGGTTGTACTTTTTGCAGTGCTCGAGGTTCAGGTGATTTTGCAGGAAGTCGTAGAGATGATCTAGTTACTCAATTTAATACGATTCGAGATAAACAACATCAAAAATGGCCACAAGCTAAATATATCGGATATTTTCAAGCTTATACAAATACTTACGCACCAGTGGAAGAGCTTCGAGAATATTATGAAGTTATTCTAGAGCAACCTGGTGTTGTTGGATTATCTATTGCAACTCGGCCTGATTGTCTACCAGATGATGTTATTGAATACTTGGCAGAATTAAACGAAAGAACATATCTTTGGGTCGAAATGGGTTTACAGACAGCCCATGAAAGCACATCTAACCTCATTAATCGTGCTCATGATACCCAGTGTTATTTAGATGCGGTTGAAAAATTAAGAAAACACAATATACGAGTGTGCGCACATATCATTTATGGTCTTCCCGGGGAAACACATGAAATGATGCTGGATACAGGAAAAGCTGTTGCAAACATGGATGTGCAAGGAATCAAGATTCACCTTCTGCATCTGATGAAAAAAACACCAATGGTTAAACAATGGGAAGCTGGCTTGCTACGTTTTCTTGATAAGGATGAATATATCAAGCTAATTGTTGATACTTTGGAAATTCTACCTCCAGAAATGATTATTCATCGACTTACGGGTGATGCCCCAAGAGATTTATTAATTGGACCGTTATGGAGCTTAAAGAAATGGGAAGTTCTAAATGCCATCGATGCAGAATTAAAAAATCGAAATACTTGGCAAGGGAAGTTTTGGAAAGGTTAAGAAGAAAATGAGTTAAAATCTCTTATGAATTGTTACTACAGGAAAATGGAGGAACCATTGTGGGTTTTTTATCAATATTAGGACAAACACATAAATTAATTCAAGATCGAGTAAGTCAAGGGGATATTGTCATTGATGCTACGGTTGGAAACGGTAATGATACATTATTTCTAAAAAAACTAGTCGGTGACAACGGAATAGTTTGTGGTTTTGATGTGCAAAATACAGCGATTGAAAATACAGTTAAACGATTATCTGAAGCTGGTTTTTCTTTAGAACATGTCCATTTAATTAAAAATAGTCATGATAAAATGCTAGAGGTATTACCCCCTTCTATGCACGAAAAAGTATCAGCCATTACGTTTAATTTAGGTTATTTACCAGGTGGAGATCACAATATTATTACAGAGCGAGAAACAACGATACGTGCACTACAAAATTCTCTTTTATTTTTGGAAAAAGACGGAATCATTACTATTGTCGCTTACTCTGGTCATCCAGGTGGAGAAGAAGAAGCAGATGCTGTGCATACTTGGGTACAAAACTTACCGCAGAAATATTATCAAGTTCTCAGTTATCAATTTTTAAATCAGAAAAATAACCCTCCTTATTTAATTGCTATTATGAAAAAATAGTTTAGTTGAAACCTCCATGATTTTCATCTCGTATATCATTTATAGAAAAAATTGGAGGAATATAAAGATGAAAAAGATTTTATTGATCACTGGAATTTTGGCTTTGTTCTTAGTTGGTTGTAGTAATGTTGAAAACACATCTGAGATTACACTTGAAGAGTATAATAAGCTCGAAGAAGGCATGACATATGAAGAAGTTATAGAAATCGTTGGTAGCGAAGGGGACAAAATGGTATCAGAAGATAGGATTGAAAAATATGCCTGGGCAGGTTCTGAAGAAAAAGCAATGGCATCTATTACATTTCAAGATGGAGAATTAAGAGGAAAATGGGAAGTTGATTTAAAATAAGAAGTGAATCCTATACGTACAACAAATTGATTTAACATTTTTTACTTACTTTATATTTTATTCCGAGATAATTGTTTAAAAAACGCCAATTAAAT
>NZ_SIJC01000017.1 GCF_010078385.1 Chengkuizengella sediminis | reverse complement strand
GGTACCACGCGTACCCATACCGAACACGACCGTTAAGCCCTCCAGCGCCGATGGTACTTGGACCGCAAGGTCCTGGGAGAGTAGGACGTTGCCAAGCTAAACCAAAGACACTGTAGTGAATTTAATCACTATGGTGTCTTTTTTTACACCATTTAATTTTAATGTACATATAATAACGAAAATTAAATTTCACAATATCAGTATAGTTTTTAAAAATATTTTCTCTAAGATCAATTTAGAAGTTTAAGAGGATAGATAATGTGGCATAATGATAGAAAAAACAAGGGTGGGGAGTCTATGGATAGTAAGTTAGACTATACCTGTATAGTATGTGAAGAGCAAAATAAGAATGGCATCATGATATGCACAGAATTTATATGTAATCGTTGTGAATCTGAAATTATACGTACAGATGTAACCGATGCAAAGTATTCATTTTATATTAAAAAGTTAAGAAGAATATGGTATAGAAATATTATTTGATTACAAGATTTAAATTTAAGAGCTAATCCAGATAATAAGTGACCGTCTCTGATTTGGCGGTTTTTTTTTGACGTATTGGATGATATATTTAATATAAACTAGTATGTTAGTACAGAGAATGACAATTTTCATACATGGAGGTAATGTTTGTAGATGGATCAACGTAAAGCACCTTTATTTGATATGTTAAAACAATATCATATGGGGCAGCAAGCTAGTTTTCATGTGCCTGGTCACAAATTTGGACTAGATTTACATAAAGAAGAACAATACTATTTTGAGCATATTATGCAAATTGATTATACTGAAATTACAGGTCTCGATGATCTTCATGATCCCCAAAGTATTATTAAAGATGCGCTGGAACTTGCTGCAAACTGTTTTGGAGCAGAACAAAGTTATTTTTTAATAAATGGGAGTACTGTTGGAAATCTTGCCATGATTTTATCCGTATGCGGGCGAGATGATGTTATAATCGTACAAAGAAATGTACATAAATCTATTATTAACGGTCTCGTTTTAGCGGCAGCCAAAGCTGTATTTTTACCTCCTAATATAGATCCCAAAACAGGTTTGGATTTAGGTGTGTCTCTAAATAATTTACAAGAAGCATTAATTCAGTATCCTGATGCTAAGGCTGTGCTACTTACGAATCCAACTTATTATGGTATTGGGATGAAGTTGAAAAGGTTAGTTGATTTAGTACATGAATATCACATTCCAATATTAATAGATGAAGCGCACGGGGCTCATTATGGGTTTCATCCTAAATTACCCGAATCATCATTATCCTGTGGCGTAGATGTTGTGGTTCAATCCACTCATAAAATGCTAACATCAATGACAATGAGCGGTATGCTTCATGTTCAAGGGAATTTGATTGATAGAGAAAGATTAGATCGGTTTTTAAACATGCTGCAAAGCTCTAGTCCATCGTATCCCTTAATGGCTTCACTAGATATCAGTCGCAGGTGGATAAGCACCAGGGGAAGAGAGAGCATTGCAAACGTACAATCCATTATTTTAACCTTTAAAAAGGAAATGGAAATATTGAAATGGTTTGAGATTGTGGATATTACAAAAGATTTTGGAAAGGATTATACACAAGATCCTTTTAAAATTTTAATACATGATCTTACAGCCACTTTATCTGGTTATGATTTGCAAGCAGCAATAGAAAAACGAGGCTGCATGATAGAGATGGCAGATCCAAAGTTTATATTAATTGTATGCAGTGTTTCCACAATAGAAGATGATATGAACAGACTCCTAAATGCATTAAAGGATATATCATTTCATTTCAATTTAAAAAAGAAGGAACTGGGTGAAAACATAACGAATATATGTAATGAAATGGCTTATACAAGTTTAAGTCCACCTTTGAAAATGGAAAATCACTTTGAAAATACAAAGGTAGTTAGTTTAGATCAAGCATTGAACTTCAGATCTGCTGAAATGGTTATTCCTTATCCTCCAGGGATTCCTCTTCTTTATCCAGGAGAAATCATAAATTATGAAGTGATATTGAAAATAAATCAATATATAGATTCAGGAGCACATTTTCAAGGGTCAAAAGAAATAGTTAATCATCTAATATCAATTTTAAATTAACCATACAAAAATTCAGTCAACAAGGAGGTTTGTTGTGAACGGTTTATTTATAACATTCGAAGGTCCAGATGGTTCGGGTAAAACCACTCAAATACAACAACTAGCCAATTCATTAATCAAATTAGGTTACGACGTGATTACAACAAGAGAACCAGGAGGGACAAGAATCAGTGATCTACTGAGAAACATACTCCTATCGACAGAATATCAAGAAATGAAAGATCAAACAGAAGTACTTTTATATGCTGCTTCTAGAGCACAGCATGTACATGAGATTATTATTCCAGCATTAGAGCAGAATAAAATTGTATTATGTGATCGTTATATCGATGCGAGCATGGCGTATCAATCTGTTGGATTGGGAATTGACCAAAAAACAATTAAAGGGATTAATCACTTTGCAAGCTCTGGATTACAACCGATACGAACATACATGATGGATGTGAGTGTGAATGAAAGTAAGAATAGATTATCAAAGAGAACAAATAAAAAGGGTGAAATAATTTTAGATCGTATAGAACAAAAAGCCCATGATTATCATAAAAAGGTAAGAGAGGGTTTTTTACAAATTGCAAATAAAAATCCAGATAGAGTTCATTTGGTCAATGCGAATCAAGCAATCGATGTTATTTCAGAGGAAATATTAAAGGATATGACTAAAATATTAGAAAATAGATATGTGTAAGGTCAATAGATAGCTCCATGAGAATCCTCACATTACTTAAAGTCCAGCTAAAGAACATTTATACTTTTCGGGCTGAATCATTACTCTAATGAAAACCATTAGTAGTTTAAACTATTTTAAAGTATAATATTAGGAGGGGATTAAAATGAAATTAATTATTGCAGTAGTACAAGATAAGGATAGTAACCGATTGTCTAACGCATTAATTAAATCAAACTTTCGAGCGACGAAATTAGCAAGTACAGGTGGATTTTTAAAAGCGGGCAACACCACTTTTATGATCGGCGTGGAAGATGAAAAAATAGATGAAGTTATTGGTGTCATTAAAGCGAATTGTAAGGTGAGGGATCAATTAGTGTCGTCTGTTTCTCCTGTTGGAGGAACAACGGATTCGTATATTCCATTTCCAATTGAAGTACAGGTAGGGGGAGCTGCTGTATTTGTTATGCCTGTGGAAAAATTTGAACATTTTTAGAGGTTGTTTTCAAAAAGTCCACTTTTGCCAGCACAGGACTTACTTGTACTGCTTTAGACTTGTACAGGATGTACTGATCCATCATTAGTCACAGGACGTGACTGGTTTTGAGCAGTGATCACGACGTAAATTATGGAAGTAAATCCACATCGAATCTTGCATTCAACTTTGAAGTCCGGTGCTCATGTAACATTGTTTACATTCCGCTCCTCTTTCTAAAGCTTCATGCAACCTTCTCGGTGCTGAAAACTGAACTTTTTGAACATTTTTAAAGGTAGGTAAAATGAATTGAAGATAAACTCTGGTTTACGCTCCTTACAAAAAAATGTGTTGCTTACAGATCAAGCAAATCAAAATTCAATAACGATGAAAAATTTTTCTGAAACGTTACAACACCAAGAACAATTTGCATCAAGTGAACAATTAAAACAAGCAATTCTTCAAATAGAAATACAAGGTAAACGGTTATCAAAATCCTTGACCGTTCGCGAATTGTTTGCATACAAAAAACTTGTAAAACAATTTATGGATGAGACGGTTCGTAATGGAATCCAGCTTACAAGTAAAATAGGTAAGGACCGGCGAGGGAGAGGAAGAAGATATAAACTTTTAGAAGAAGTCGATCAATCGCTATTACAAATGACAGACGATTTATTGCAAAGTGAGCAAGGTAGAATTGAAATATTAGAAAAAGTAGGGGAAATACGAGGGATGTTGATCAATATATTATTTTAATGGAAAATGATAAGGGGTTATATCATGTCTTTTCATGAAATTATAAATCAAAACAAGGTGAAAAAGAAACTTCAGAACGGACTAAGGATGAATAAAATATCACATGCTTATTTATTTACAGGACCGTCAGGCACAGGGAAAAGTAAAATGGCCTTGAATTTTGCAAAGGCTATTTTTTGTATTCAAAATAAAGACGATGCTTGTGATCAGTGCATGGAATGTAAAAAGTTTGAACATGGAAATCATCCACAACTTCGTCTTATAGAACCAGATGGAAATCATATAAAAATAGAACAAATTAGAGATCTGCAAAAAGATTTTTCATATAAAATGAATGAAAATCAAGTGAAAATATATATATTATTTCGTGCGGATCGATTAACAACGCAAGCAGCAAACAGCTTACTAAAATTTTTAGAGGAACCTCAGTCCAACGTAATTGCTATTTTAATTGCAGATAATGGACATGCTGTTTTACCAACCATTCGATCTCGTTCACAATGGATATCTTTCCAACCACAATCCCCAGATAAAATGGCGGATCAATTAATTTCAGAAGGTTTTTCGAAAGAATTAGTTTACAGTGGTGTACACTTAACATCTGGACTGGAAGAAGCTAGGGAGCTTATCCAATTAAATTCGTTTGCAGAAATTAGAGGCATAATGATACAATTAGCTAAGGAAAGTTTAAATAAGTTTTCCGTTGCGAGCATTACAGCACAACAAAAAATATTTAAATCCAACCTTACAGACGAGCTGAATATACTTTTAGATTTATTTTTACTATGGTTTAAAGATATCATTCACATACAAACCGGGCGAAAGGACAGACTTGTTTTTGAAGACCAGCTTACATGGTTAGAAAAAAATGCCTTCACACGTCAGATGAACGACTGGGTTCAATGTATGGAAATTACAGTAAATACAAAAAAGAAGCTTCGATTTAATGTAAATCCTCAGTTAGCTCTTGATCAATTTATGATCCAAATTAAGGGGGGTTGAAATGTACTCAGTGATTGGGGTTCGCTTTAAAAAAGCGGGCAAGATTTATTATTTTGATCCAACGAATCATCCCGTAAAAAAAGATGATCATGTGATTGTAGAAACAGCACGTGGTATAGAATACGGGACAGTAGTCATTGGGGAAAAAAAAGTTGATGAGTCAGATATTGTCCTTCCCCTGAAGAAAGTGATTCGTGTAGCGAAATCAGCAGATGTTAAAGTGATGGAAAATAATAAAAAAGATGCTAAAGAGGCTTTTTATGTTTGTTTAGATAAAATTAATCAGCATCAATTATATATGAAATTAATTGATGTAGAATATACTTTTGATAGGAATAAAATCATATTTTATTTTACAGCTGAAGGAAGAGTAGATTTTCGAGAGCTAGTTAAAGACTTGGCGAGTATTTTTAAAACACGTATTGAATTAAGGCAAATTGGAGTAAGAGATGAGGCTAAGATGTTAGGAGGCATTGGACCTTGTGGGAGAACGTTATGTTGTTCAACATGGCTGGGCGACTTTGAACCAGTTTCCATCAAAATGGCTAAAGATCAAAGACTCTCTTTAAATCCAACGAAAATTTCTGGTCTATGTGGTAGACTCATGTGTTGTTTAAAGTTTGAACACGATCAATACGAAAGTGCAAAAAATGACCTACCTAAAGTTGGAAGTTTTGTGATTACCTCATTGGGTGAAGGTAAGGTTATTTCCATTAATCCAGAAAAAAGTTCGGTACAAGTTAAAATTTTTGATATGGAAAAAGTGAAGGAACTTTCACTTGAAGATGTTGTTGAACAAGAATAAATGCAGTTTTCTTAAACTGAGGTGGAATTGTGGAGAATAAGGATATCTATGCACAGGCCAATGAACTAGAACAGCATTTAGGCGATATATATAAAGATATTGGCGAAATGAAAAAGAAACTTATACAATTGTTGGAGGAAAATAAACGTTTAAGTTTAGAGAATCAGCAGTTGAGAAGTATGCTGAAAAAAGACCAGCCTGATAAAGATAAAATAAAAGAGGAAAATCCTCCTTCTCCAGTTATTGGCGAAGGTTATGATAATTTAGCTCGTTTGTATTATGAAGGATTTCATATTTGTAATGTATATTATGGACACCTTAGAACAGAAGGTGACTGTCTCTTTTGTTTATCATTTTTAAACAAATAGAATAATGAATTTTAAACCGCAGGACGCATCCTGCGGTTTTACAAATTTAAAATAATATTAGGTAAATTCAAAAAAAGGAACTGATTATGAAAGAAAACATACCTTTAATGGAGAGCGAAAGAATTGATGATTTATTAACACAAGAATTAAAGATAATACAAAGTGATGAGGTTTTTAGTTTTTCAATGGACGCCGTATTATTAGGACGTTTTTGCTCAGTTCCTATAAGAGGAAATATATTAGATTTATGTTCAGGTAACGGCGTGATCCCATTGTTGTTATCTACGAGGACAAAAGCACAGATTACAGCTGTTGAGATTCAAGAAAAATTAGCGGATATGGCTGCAAGAAATATAAAAATGAATAATTTAACAGATCAAATTTCTATCATTCAAGGTGATTTAAAACAAGTGCATACTCAATTGGGATATGGTGGTTTTGATTTGGTTACAGTAAATCCACCCTATCTTCCAGCATTTTCAGGAAAACAAAATGATAATGAATTTATTGCAAATGCACGTCATGAAATTTTATGTACATTAGAAGATGTTATTTCATCTTGTAATAAACTTGTGAAGAGTGGAGGCAAGGTGGGTTTGGTGCATCGTGCTTCTAGATTAGCGGATATTATTGTATTAATGAGGCAATACAACATTGAACCGAAACGTATTCGATTTGTACATCCTAGGATAGGTGAAGAAGCGAATATGGTGCTTGTCGAAGGAATTAGAAATGGAAAAGCGGATATGCATATATTAAACCCTCTGATTGTTTATGATGAGTATAATCAATATTGCAATGAGTTGATGGAAATATATTATGGAGATGCTGCAAAATGAACATACAAAAAAGCTTTTTAGAAGATGAAACAAATAAAGGTTGTTTGTACTTAGTAGGAACACCCATTGGGAATTTAGAGGATATTTCTTATAGAGCGCTCAGAATATTACAAGAAGTAGAGTGTATTGCTTGTGAAGATACAAGACAAACGAAGAAACTTTTGTCTCACTTTCAGATTTCGACAAGGTGTATTAGTTACCATGAGCATAATAAACATGCAAGCGGTAAAGAAATTGTACGTCTTATTGAGCAAGGTAAACATATTGCACTGGTAAGCGATGCTGGTTTACCAGTTATCTCTGATCCTGGAAATGAACTAGTTCAGCTTGCCATAGAATCTAATCTTTCAGTGATCCCTATCCCTGGTGCAAATGCTGCATTATCCGCGTTAATCATATCAGGATTAGATACAGATCAATTTATGTTTTTTGGGTTTTTACCTCGTGAAAAAAAAGATAAAAAAGAAAAACTTAAAGAATTGTTAGAAACGACAGGATCTATTATTTTTTATGAGTCTCCACATCGGTTATTAAATACACTAAATACAATGTTAGAAGTGTTGGGAAATCGTCGAATCTCAATTGCAAGAGAAATTACTAAAAGATATGAAGAAATAGTCAGAGGAACATTAGAAGAATGTATCAGTTATATGGATGACATAAAAATTCAAGGTGAATATTGTATCGTTGTACAGGGAAATATGGAAAAAGCAGAAAAAAAAGATGAGTTGTGGTGGAGTTTATTATCCATTCAAGAACACTTGGAACATTACATGAATCAGGAGTTAGATAAAAAGGAAGCAATGAAAAAAGTCGCGGTAGATCGCAAGGTATCTAAGAGGGATATATATAATCATCTCCTTTAAGAAAGAAAAAAATCCTGCCGTATGATTATTTATATAACGGCAGGAGACAAAGGAGATATGAAAAGGTTAGAATTAACTAAATCTTATTCTATTATATACTAAATAATTTCTTTTGTCACTGTATTATCTTTTTTGCTTGAATTAAAAATTTCAATGAGTTCAGGAATAATTTCTTTACTGATCATTTTCCCTTTGAAATACACTAAATCATTTGCATTACCGGTAAAAATACATGCAGGTTCATATTTTTTTAACATGACCTTTTCCCCATCAACATATATTTCTAACGCGTCTTTTTCTGCAATGCCTAAAGTTCTACGTAGTTCAATTGGAATAACTACACGACCTAATTCATCGACTTTTCTTACAATACCTGTAGATTTCATAAATTTATTCCCCTCTCTTTATTAAAAAACGTCAATTTTCGACAATATTTTCATTCCCTTATGATACTAATGTTTGCCAAATTAGTCAATACTTCTTTAATCAAAAATTGTAAATTTCTAAATAATGTATAATACTTTTATATTTATGCAATAGATCTCGATTTCAGGACGAAAAAAAGTGAGTTTTCTTTGTATTTAAATTCATGCTTAAGTTTTTATTTAAATTCGACAAAAACTCCACAGTGAATGTATTATTTTGTCGAATAATATTTTAATCGTTAAAAGTTTATTTCATTTACATATAAAATTATGTAGACTATGGATTAGGATTAAATGAAGGGAGTTTAATGATGTTAATAGATACGCACGTACACTTAAATGCAGAACAATTTAATGAAGATCGGGAACAGGTAATTGAACGAGCGAGACAAAACGGAGTTTCAATTATGATCAATGTGGGTTTCAACCGTGAAACGATCCCAGAAACGATAGAGCTTGCAGAAAAATATGATTTTATATATGCGGTTGTTGGATGGCATCCAACAGATGCCATCCACATGACTCCTGAAGACTTGCAATGGATAGAATCTTTATGCAGTCACAAAAAGGTAGTAGCTGTAGGAGAAATAGGGTTAGATTATTACTGGGATACTTCACCAAAAGATATTCAACAAAAAGTGTTTAGAGAACAGATCCGATTAGCACGTAAAGTGAATAAACCTATCGTGATCCATAATAGAGACGCACATCAAGATGTCGTGGATATTTTAGCTGAAGAGAATGCTGCTGAAGTAGGTGGAGTGATGCATTGTTATTCAGGGAGCTGGGAAATTGCCAAGAAGTGTTTGGATATGAACTTCTACATATCATTTGGGGGCCCGATTACTTTTAAAAATGCAAAACAGCCAAAAGAAGTGCTGAAAAATGTACCTTTAGACCGGTTGTTAGTGGAAACAGACTGTCCTTATTTAACTCCTCATCCTTATCGTGGAAAAAGAAATGAAACTGCATATGTGAAATATGTTGCAGAGGCAGCTGCGGAATTAAAGGAATTATCATTTGATGAAATAGCACGAATCACAACGAATAATGCTAAAAAATGTTTTCAAATATAATTTGTATTCGCATTAAGCAGTTAAATAGAGATAATCAGTGTAAAATTTAAGATTAGAGGATTAAAACATTTCATTTTCGTGAAATTTACCGTTTTAATCGTCTAATCTTTTCTTTTTGGGGTTTTACATTCTTAGTATAAGTTAAGTATGATCTTAAAGAAACAATTACATTAGTTTTATATATTTTTCCAAACTGTTTAAGAATTATTTTTTTCTAATTTGCATAATAATTATTATTTTCACAATTTTTTGAATTATTTGAAATAAAAAGGTTTTAAGGGGGAATTGGATGAGAGTCAATAGTAAAAAAACTCTCACAGCTTTATTAGCTTCTGGTTTAATTACTGTTGTCATTATCTTATTTTTGGCTTTATATGGTTTTAATTCAAAGGAAGTTTATTTAGTCATTAACGATGAAGAGAGGGTTGTTAAAACAAAAGAGGATGTATTGGAAGATTTATTAGCGGAACAGAATATCATGATTAAAGGACATGATGAAATCTCGAAACGACTTGATGCAATTTTAATAGATCAGGATAAAATTATGATTAATTATGCAGTTCCTGTACTGATAAAAGCAGATGGCCAAAGTGATGTGGTGTACACTACAGCTGATACTGTAAAAGAAGTAATTGAGGAACAAAATATTGAATTAGGTCCTCAAGATGAAGTATCTACTCCTCTAAATGGAAAAGTAATCAAAAGTTTAGAAATAAAAGTCACAAGAGTTGAAACTGCTGTTGAAGCTGTACAAACACCGATTGCTTACGATGTTGTAACAATTGAAGATCCGACTTTACAAGAAGGTAAGGAGAACATTGTACAAGAAGGCAGTGATGGAGTACTGCTTAAAAAAACAGAAAAAGTAATGAAAGATGGTAAAATTATATCGGAAAAAGTCATTCAAGAAGTGGTTCAAATTGAAAGTACAAATCAAATTTTAGCAAAGGGTACTTTAAAACCTATTGTTAAACTAACAAATGCTTCACCAGATGTTGCGGAAATCACCGTGGATGGTATGACATTTGGTTATAAAAAAGTATTAAATAATGTGAAATTAACAGCTTATGATGCTGGATTAAAGTCTACTGGTAAATCTAAAGGACATCCTCAATTTGGTATTACCTATACAGGAACAACGGTGAAGGAAGGTCATACGGTCGCTGTAGACCCAAATGTCATTCCACTAGGATGGTGGATATATATCGAAGGTTATGGTTTTAGACGAGCAGAGGATATAGGTAGTGCAGTAAAAGGTAAGAAGGTAGATATTTATTATGATGATGGGAATTTTGTTGAAGCTTTTGGTACAAAAAGGGGTTATACAGTTTATGTAATAGGTCCTGAAAAACCTTAAATAATCAGCGTAAATATCGAATTAAGGCCCCAAAGTAATTTGGGGCCTATTCATTTCCAATTTTTTCAAGTAATCAGCAGAGTCTATAGGCTTGTTATCTCATGATTTAACATTAAGAATTCTTTAACCATAGTCAATCATACAATGACAGGTATCCTTGTTTAAGGAAACACATATCATATATACTTGGATGAGAGCAAAGAGAAGGGATTATAATAGATGATTAAAGAAATGATTGTGGTTGAAGGGAAGGATGATACCACCGCTATACAACGAGCGGTTGATGCTGACACAATTGAAACAGGTGGATCAGCGATTAATAAAGAAGTGATTCAAAGGATAAAATTAGCACAGGAACGAAGAGGTGTGATTATATTTACAGATCCTGATCATGCAGGTGAACGAATTCGTAAAATCATATCTTCCAAAGTTAAAGGATGTAAACATGCCTTCCTGACTAGAGAAGAGGCTAGTTATAAAGATGATATTGGGGTTGAGAATGCTTCAATACAAGCTATAAAATCGGCACTTGAAAATGCAAAAATAGAGTTTATGGATATAGAAGAACAAATATCTTGGCAGGATCTTATGGATGCAGGTCTCGTCATCCATCCTCTAGCTGCGAAAAGAAGAACGGAATTGGGTAAAATACTCGGGATTGGATATTGCAACGGAAAACAATTTTACAAAAGATGTAAAATGTTTCAAATTACAAAACTAGAATTTGCGAATGGGATACAACAAATTGAGTTAAAGGATTGAATTAAACATATGGACAACACAAATTTAGAAAGAATTTCATCACTTAAAAATACAAAAGAAATTATAAAGAGGTATGGTTTTTCTTTTAAAAAAAGTTTAGGTCAAAATTTTTTAATTGATCAAAATATTTTAGAAAAGATCGTTAATGCGGCAGAATTGGATCAAAATAAAGGTGCATTAGAGATTGGTCCAGGTATCGGTGCTTTAACACAATCGTTAGCGCAGTCAGCAGGAAAAGTCACAGCAATTGAATTAGATCAACGTTTAATTCCAATATTAAACGATTTACTTCAGCCTTATGATAATGTTGAAGTCATTCATGGAGATGTGCTAAAGCTAGATCTGAACTCCATGATTAAAGAACAGTTTAAAGACCAAGTAGAAATAAGTGTAGTTGCCAATTTACCTTATTATGTGACTACCCCTATTATTATGGCTTTGTTGGAAAAACAACTGCCTATAGAAAATATTGTAGTCATGATTCAAAAGGAAGTTGCAGAAAGAATGGTTGCATCACCAGGGGGTAAAGATTACGGGAGTTTGAGTATTGCAGTCCAATATTATTGTGAACCAGAGATGGTGTTAACCGTTCCAAACACGGTTTTTATTCCACAGCCGAATGTTGATTCAGCAGTGATCAGATTGAAGCGGCGTAAGAAACCGATTGTTCAAGTGGAGGATAGTGTATTTTTCTTCAAGGTAGTTCAGGCTAGTTTTGGACATAGAAGGAAAACGATAATTAACAATTTAATCTCTAATTTGTTTACTAAAGATGATAAACAAGAGCTAATTTCCATACTGCAATCCTGTGACATTGATCCTTCTAGACGTGGTGAAACATTAAGCATTGAAGAATATGCAAGATTAAGTAATGTTCTTTTAAGACTATAATTCATCCTTGTCCCAATGTCCCATAAGAATAAATTCATTCCCCTTATTTATACACAAAAATAACATCTGCTCCATAGTATAGATGAGGAGGGATGAGATGATGTATCGAGGAGATTTGGTAACTAGAAAGTCTTATGGTGAAGATGTTGTATTTGAAATTATAGATATTAACAGACAAAACGCATTTTTAAGTGGGGTTGAATATCGATTGGTAGCAGACTCTCCTGTTATGGATTTAAATAAAGTGGTTGATTATCATTCAACCAAAGATTATATGAGATCACATTCTAAAGTGCAGCAAACGCAACGAATGATTCAGCGATATAGAAGAGAGCAGCAAGAGACGAATTTGCATAATATGATGATCATAGGTGAGCAAGATAAGGAAGAGGAATTAAAATCATACTTTGAAGTACCTGGTAAAGTTCTTCATTTGGATGGTGACTCACGTTATTTAACTAAGAGCCTAGATCTATACAGTAAGCTTCGAGTTCCAGTAGAAGGGCATTATTTTCGTGAGAAAGATATGCCTGAACAATTATATGAACTATTACCTAAAGTGAAACCAGATATATTAGTGATAACTGGGCATGATAGTATGATTAAAAATCGCAGAAATAGGGATGATTATAGTTTAGATAGTTATAAAAATTCTCGAAATTTTGCTAAAGCAGTGAAAATAGCTAGAGAATATGAAAAGAATAAAGATACTCTTATGATTGTTGCTGGTGCTTGTCAGTCTCATTTTGAAGCTCTTTTACAAGCAGGTGCTAACTTTGCCAGTTCTCCACAACGTATATTAATCCACGCTTTAGATCCAGTTCAAATCGCATCCAAAATTTCGTATACCTCTATTAAAGATACTGTGAATATGTCAGATGTAATTAGTTACACAATTAGTGGTATAAAAGGAATAGGTGGTATTGAATCTCGAGGGAGCTATAGAATCGGACTTCCTAATATTAAAAACAGTGAAAATAATCATTGACAACAAGTTTGTTTCACTGATATAATTGTTTAATTTGACTTTCCACAATCCTTTAGATATAATGGATTAGGAAAGAGGTGGTAGTTGGACATGTCAAAAAATTCATTGTCAGAAATAAAACGCAGCTTGGAGACCCATGTTGGGGCTAAAATAATGTTAAAAGCAAATGGTGGACGAAAGAAAACCATTGAAAGAACAGGTGTGTTAGAAGAAACCTACCCTTCTGTATTTATTGTTAAATTAGATCAGGAACAACATGCCTTTAAAAGAGTGTCTTATTCCTATGCAGACATTTTAACGGAATCTGTAGAAGTTACTGTATGCAATGATGAGGGACAAGTTAAAATTACTTACATTGAACATTAACATGTAACACATGCATAGTATATATGATTTAATCATCAGCAAAACCTGTAAAGGTTTTGTTTTTTTTTACTTTTATTAATACATACTTATGCAAAATATGAGGTAGTTAATATGAGGATATTTCCTTTACATCAACAGTATCTTATGAGCCCATTTGTCACATACTATCCTTACATACAAGAAGTCTGTATCTTGTACTTATTAAGAAGTGAATATGATAAGGAAGCGGAATAGGTTAATAAAAATGTTCAACTTTATGAAAGGGGCGAATCTTGATGGGGCGAAGAAGAAGAGGAAATGTTATGTCAGAACAATTTAAATATGAACTTGCAAAAGATCTTGGTTTTTATGAAACGGTACAACGGGAAGGTTGGGGAGGAATAAAAACAAAGGATGCTGGAAATATGGTAAAAAGAGCAATACAAATAGCAGAGCAGGTTTCTAATAAACAATCATAGTTGATGTAAAAAACTAAAGCGTTTGTTCCTGCTTTAGTTTTTTTAACTTCATCCATTCTATGAGCACCCTCCAGAGTGATACTGGGTGAAGGCATATCCTAGATCATACATCATACACGACCATGCTTCATTTGACCACTTTGGTACCAACATGTTCATAAACTGTAAAATGTGAGCGTTAAAACGTATAGTTCGTTCATAGTGCTTTTTGTAAAATCATTTGTTATATTATATAGAGTAATATAAATAAATCCAATGGATGAGAGATTTTAAAGATTCACTTTATTGTAATTGAAGAAGGTGTTTTAATGAAAATATATGAAAAAGCCCCGGCTAAAATTAATTTATCATTAGATGTTCTAAGAAAAAGAGAGGATGGCTATCATGAAGTTGAGATGATTATGACTATGGTAGACCTTGCAGACCGATTGGAAATGTCGGAGTTATCAAGAGACACCATTATCATTACCAGTCAAGCGGGTTACATTCCTCTAGATGAGAAAAATTTAGCGTTTCAAGCTGCGCGTTTAATAAAAGAAAAGTACGATGTGAAAAAGGGTGTTTATATCCATTTAGATAAAAAAATACCTGTTTCCGCAGGTTTAGCTGGTGGGAGTAGTGATGCTGCTGCCACGTTAAGAGGGTTAAATAGGTTATGGGAGTTAAATATTCCAACAAGTGATTTAAAAGAATTAGCAGAGGAACTAGGTTCAGATGTCCCTTTTTGTATAGAAGGCGGTACGGCAATAGCAAGGGGAAGAGGAGAAATATTAGAGAAAATATCATCTCCTCCTCAATGTTGGGTTATACTTGCCAAACCTCCTATTAATGTATCTACATCTGATGTATACGGAAGATTAAATGTAAATAAAATTAATAAACATCCATCAACGGAAATCTTAAAAAATGCAATTGAAAACAAAAATTTTCAGCACATTTGCCTTTCTCTTGGCAACGTCCTAGAAGAAGTCACCATACCTATGTATCCTCAGATTAATCAATTAAAAGAAGTCATGCTTCGTTTGGGTGCGGAAGGAGTTTTGATGTCCGGTAGCGGTCCTACTGTATTTGGTCTTGTTTCTAAACAATCAAAAGTGAATAAAATATATAATGGCTTACGAGGTTTTTGCAACAACGTATTTGTGGTCAGAATATTAACATAGGTTTATTATTTTAGTAAAAACACGTATAATAATGATATATTTAAAATTAATATTCGGTTTATACAGGAAGGGATGTTATGAAGAAGTTAAAAAGAAGTGCGAGATTGGTTGAAATGACCCAATATTTATTAATCCACCCACATTCACTCATTCCGTTAACCACCTTTGCAGAGAGATATAACGCTGCCAAATCGTCGGTAAGCGAGGATCTTGCAATTATCAAAGAAGTGTTTGAATCTGAAGGTTTGGGTAATCTTCATACATTAGCTGGAGCTGCTGGGGGAGTGAAATACATCCCTAAAATTCCTAAAGACTTATCACTTGAAATGATAAAGAAGATTTGTAAACTTCTTGAAGAACCAGGACGAATTTTGCCAGGAGGATATTTATATATATCTGATATATTAGGACAACCTGTATACATAAATGAAATAGGAAAGATGTTTGCTTCTATTTTTTCAAATTTAGAAATTGATGTGATCATGACCGTTGAAACAAAAGGGATTCCCTTGGCTTATGCAGTTGCTTCCTATTTAAATATACCAGTTGTAATTGTAAGAAGAGACAATAAAGTGACGGAAGGTTCTGCTGTAAGCATTAATTACGTTTCTGGATCCAATAAAAAAATAAGAATGATGACTCTTTCCAGAAGGGCTTTGAATGAACAATCAAAAGTACTAATTATTGATGATTTTATGAAAGCTGGCGGAACCGTTCAAGGGATGAAGGATTTATTGGAAGAATTTAATGCCAAAGTTGTTGGTGTTGGTGTTTTTGTAGAGTCAAGGGAGGAGGGTTTAGAAGAGCATTTAATTACAGACTATGTTTCACTTGCTAAAATAACAGGAGTGGAATTAAAATCGAAAAAAATCTCTGTTTGCCCAGGTAATTATTTTGAAAATGAATAAAGGAGATCATGAGATACTATGACAATACAATTTGTACATACCGATTCTGCACCAAAGGCGATCGGACCTTATTCTCAAGCTGTGAAAGTGGATCGTTTCATTTATACTTCTGGCCAAATACCTCTTGATGTGAATGGAAACATTGTTGAAGGTGGTATTAAAGAGCAGACACATCAAGTATTTAAAAATTTAGAAGCCGTTTTACAGGAAGCAGGGGCATCATTGCAAAACGTTGTAAAAGCGACGGTATTTTTAAAAGACATGGATTTTTTCGTAGATGTGAATGAAATTTATGCATCTTATTTTGGCAATCATAAACCCGCTCGTTCAGCTGTAGAAGTAGCTAGACTTCCGAAAGATGTATTGGTGGAGATAGAATTAATAGTTTATGTATAACGTATTTGAAAATATAGGAATTTAAAGCTATTAATTTCATATAATTTACATTTTTTATATGAGATTTAAGTTTTTGACACAAAAACTTTAAAATTTTTAGAAAAAAAGAAGGAATTATCATAAATTTGTGGAAGTATTAACCAAGTCTTTTTAATAAAAGGTGGTGAACACAAGTGCAAATTACTGATGTAAGACTCCGCCGAGTTAATTCCGAAGGAAGAATGAAGGCGATTGCATCGATCACTATTGATAACGAATTTGTTGTTCATGATATTCGTGTTATCGAGGGGAATAATGGGATGTTTGTAGCGATGCCAAGCAAAAGAACCCCAGATGGAGAGTTTAGAGATATTGCTCATCCAATATCTTCACCAACTCGTGAGAAGATTCAGTTAGCAGTATTAGAAGAATATGAGAATGCTTCTTCAGAAGAAGATGGAGTTATTGAAGAGGGAGCATAAGAACACTGTGAAAAGAGAGCTGAATGCTCTCTTTTCATTTTAATCAACATATGGCTTCACTTTTAAATATGTTATGATGTAAGTGAAGAACATTTATAATAAGTCAAATTAAAATTTATCTTATTTTCATATTCGGTAAATACATAGGATAATAAAAATTAAAATTATTTAATACTTATAGTATATAAATGCAAAATAAAGGAAGGGTTTTAGATTTGAAACTTTTATCTATTGTATTGGCAGCTGGCAAAGGCACAAGAATGAAGTCAAATTTACATAAATTATTACACCCTGTATGTGGAAAACCTATGGTAGGGCACGTGATAGATGTATTAAAGGAAATAAACTCTAATAGAATTGTAACTGTCATTGGACATGGAGGGGAATCAGTTCAATCCTATTTAGGTAATCAAGTGGAATATGCCATTCAAGAGAAACAATTAGGGACTGGTCATGCTGTATTGCAGGCAAAATCTATATTGGAGAACGAGGAAGGGGTCACGCTCCTTATTAATGGAGATGGTCCATTAATTACAGCGGGATCACTATCTAAATTTATAGAGTTTCATAAAGATACAAACGCAGCAGCCACTATATTAACTGCAGAATTGGATCATCCTCATGGTTATGGCAGAATAATAAGAGGGGACAATCAGCAAGTTACACATATTGTTGAGCAAAAAGATTGTTCACCAGAGGAAAATGAAATTAAAGAAATCAATACTGGCACGTATTGTGTAAACAATAAAAAACTGTTCCAAGCCTTGAATCAAGTAACAAATTATAATAGCCAAGGAGAGTATTATCTAACAGATATTATTGGCATATTAAAACAACAGAACGAAAAGATTGAAGGTTACGTTTTACAAGATTCAAATGAATCTTTTGGGATTAATGATCGTGTTCAGTTAGCACAAGCCGAAAAAATTATGAGGGATCGTATTCTTCAACAACATATGAGAAATGGAGTTACAGTTATTGATCCTGCGAATACCTATGTTGAAGCAGAGGTCACAATTGGAATGGATACGACATTATTGCCAGGAACAAGAATAACAGCGAATAGCCATATTGGCTCCTCTTGTCTCATAGGTCCGAACTCTGAAATACAGAACACAAAAATTGGCGAATATGTTACAATTAAACAATCTGTAGTAATTGAATCTTCTATTGAAAACCATACTACTGTAGGGCCATTTGCCTATTTAAGGCCAGGTTCTAAGATTGGTGAACATGTAAAAATCGGCGATTTTGTAGAAATTAAAAATGCAACCATTGACCATCATAGTAAGATTTCTCATTTAAGTTACGTTGGTGATGCAAAAGTTGGGAAAAATGTGAATATTGGATGCGGTGTAGTGACCGTAAATTATGATGGCTTTCGCAAACACGTAACTGAAATCGAGGATGAAGCATTTGTAGGTAGCAATGCTAACCTAATTGCACCTATTAAAGTAGGAAAAGGCAGTTATGTTGTTGCTGGTTCCACATTAACAGAGGACGTTGATGAAGATAGTGTTGCTATAGCAAGAGTAAAGCAAACGACAAAAAAAGGATACGCAAGCAAGTTAAAGAATCGTATTAAAAATAAAACTAACAATTAAAATGAGGTATAAAAGCGTGAAATGGATCGTAGGATTAGGTAATCCTGGTAAATTATATGAAAGCACAAAACACAATCTTGGGTTTATGATCATCGACCGATTTGCTGAATTAAATAAGATTAAGATTTCAAAGAATAAATGTAAATCTTTAATTGGGGAGGGAAATATAAAAGGTCAAAAGGTAGTGTTAATCAAACCAATGACTTACATGAACCTTTCAGGCGAAGCGGTAAGAGCTTACATGGATTATTATCAAGTAGAACTAGAAGATATGATTGTTGTATATGATGATTTAGATACAGAATTTGGGAAAATGAGATTAAGATATAAAGGCAGCGCTGGTGGAAATAACGGGATTAAATCCATTATTGAACATACAGGCACTCAATCTTTTAATCGAATAAGAGTAGGTATCTCACGTCCTCCTAAAGGGTATCATATTCCTGACTATGTCCTGTCTAACTTTAATAAAAATGAATTGGAGACTTTGGATGAAATGATTTCAAAATCTTGTGATGCATTAACTCATGCTCTCGAAGAGCCATTTGAAAAAACGATGGCAAAGTTTAATTAACTGAAATTGGCTAAAAACATAAAGAATTGAACATACTGATAATAATTCACATGTCGGGAGGCATTATGATTTATGTCAGTAAAATATATTTGTCGTCACTGTCAAACTAAAATAGGTGAGATCTCAGACGGGGAATTAAATGAGATGCGTTTAGGATTTCATTTGTTAACTCCTGAAGAAAGAAATGATATGGTTTCATACAATCAACATGGTGATATCACCGTTAAAGTAGTGTGTGATTATTGTAAAGAAGCAATAGATAAAAATCCAGAGCTATCATTGATATCCAACCCATTGCAATAGAGTCACTTTTTATGGATAATATGGACATTGACTAAACTGGTTTTATAGTCTTAGCAGGTTTTAGCTGAGGCTTCTTTTAGTGTGAGGGGGGTAGAATTTGAAAAGAATTATTCAATCATTTACTAAAGATACCAACGTACAGTCTATCATTAATGGAATACACTCTAATATGAAAGAGCAGCTTGTATCAGGTTTGGTTGGTTCTTCAAGACAAATGGTGTTAGCCGCATTATATTCAGAAATGAATAAACCTATGATGATAGTGACACATAATCTATTTCAAGCACAGAAAATATACGAAGATCTTAAAGAGTGCTTTTCGGATTCTGAACTTCTTTTATATCCTGCAAATGAGTTGACTTTAACAGAGTCTGCTGTTGCAAGTCCGGAAATGATTGCACAAAGACTTGAAGTATTATCAAAATGTTCGCTTGGTTTTAGAGGGATTCTTATTTCACCTTATGCTGGAATAAGAAAATTTCTTCCAACGCCTGAAGCAATGAAGGATGCCCATATTCAATTAGAAGTGGGAGAAGAATTGAATCTCGACGTATTTAAAAAACAAATGACTTTACTAGGTTACGAAAGAGTAGAGCGAGTTGAAGCTAAAGGGGACATGAGTATTCGTGGAGGTATTATTGATTTTTATCCCATGGTTGCCTCTACTCCTTTTCGCATTGAATTATTTGATGAAGAAATCGATTCTATAAGGTCATTTGATATATCTGATCAGAGATCCATAGAAAAAGTATCCTCTATTGTGATCACTCCTTGTGAGGAGTTAATTGCAGATGAGCACCGATTTCAGAATGCTGCTAAACATGCAAAAAGTGTACTAGATGAATATTTAAACAAAACAAATGATTCGCAATTAAAGGAAAAATTAGCTTCATCGATTACTAATGAAATAGACTCTTTAAAGAATGAATCTTATTTTAAAGATATTTACAAATATAGTACGTTCATTTATCCAGAACGAAAAACTTTATTGGATTATATGCCAGATAACTCACTCATCGTGGTTGATGAGCCTTTACGATTGCTTGAAACTGTGAAACAAATCGAGAAAGATGAAGCAGAATCCATTACAACTCTACTAGAACATGGGAGGACTATCCCTGCTTTTTCTCTTGCAGAAGAATATAATACCATCATGAAATCAAAGCCGTTCCCAATGGTTTATTTTTCTTTGTTTTTAAGACAGATTCCTCATGCTCATCCGCAGAATATCGTTAATTTCACCTGCCGTCCTATGCAGAATTTTCACGGTCAAATGAATGTTTTAAAATCAGAAATTGAACGTTGGAAAAAAGCAGGGACAGAGGTAGTGATTCTAGCAAATGGTGAAGAAAGAATTGAAAAGGTTAGACGAGTATTAGGGGATTATCATATTGAAGAACCTAGTATTACGAACCATAATCTAACAAGTGGATTTGAATTTCCTTCCGCACATCTTGCAGTTATTACAGAAGAGGAAATGTTTAATAAAAAACATCGAAAAATTAGAAAAACGAATAAAAGGGTTGAAAATGCAGAAAAAATTAAAAGTTACTTAGATTTAAAACTAGGTGACTTTGTTGTTCACGTGAATCATGGGATTGGAAAATACGTAGGTATTGGGACACTTGAAATTAACGGAATTCATAAAGATTATATTCATATTATGTATGCAAATGATGATAAACTTTCCATCCCGATTGATCAACTTGATCTTGTACAAAAATATGTGAGCTCTGAGGATAAAGAACCGAAGTTATACAAACTCGGGGGTACAGAATGGGCAAAAGCAAAAAATAAAGCTCGTACTTCTGTTAAAGATATAGCAGATGATCTCATTAAATTGTACGCAGCTAGGCAAGAATCTAATGGTTATAGTTTTAACAAAGATACTACATATCAGGCAGATTTTGAAAGTATGTTTCCATATGAGGAAACCCCAGATCAGTTAAATTCCATACGAGAAATAAAAGCGGATATGGAAAAAAGACAACCTATGGATCGATTGTTGTGTGGTGATGTTGGATATGGTAAAACTGAAGTGGCGATTCGTGCAGCGTTTAAAGCTGCGATGGAAGGAAAACAAGTTGCTATTTTAGTTCCTACAACCATTTTAGCACATCAGCATTTTGAAACTTTTCAAGAGCGTTTTGCTGGATATCCGATTAAAATTGATGTATTGAGCCGTTTCCGAAGCAGAAAAGAGCAGAAGGAAACGATGAAAGGCATAAAAAATGCAACAGTAGATGTTGTCATTGGAACACATCGTTTATTATCTGCAGATATTGTATTTAAAGATTTGGGTCTTCTTATCGTAGATGAGGAACAGCGATTTGGCGTATCACATAAAGAAAAATTGAAACGATTAAAAACGAATGTAGACGTGTTAACCTTAACTGCCACACCAATTCCAAGAACTTTACACATGTCTATGTTAGGTGTTAGGGATTTATCAGTTATTGAAACACCACCTGAGAATAGATTTCCAGTACAGACTTATGTTGTTGAACATAGTCATACGCTTGTCAGAGAAGCCATTGAAAGAGAATTAGCGAGAAATGGACAAGTATATTATTTATTTAATCGTGTGCAAGGTATTTCTCAAATGGCAGAACAAATATCTGCTCTTGTTCCAGACGCTAGAGTTACGGTTAGTCATGGCAAAATGTCAGAGCAAGAATTGGAAAAAACGATCCTTGATTTTCTAGATGGCGAATATGATGTGTTGGTGAGCACTTCCATTATAGAAACGGGTGTAGATATTCCAAATGTAAATACCTTGATTGTCCATGATGCAGATAAGATGGGGTTATCACAACTCTATCAATTAAGAGGGAGAGTTGGACGTTCCAATAGAGTGGCTTATGCTTATTTGACCTATCAAAGAGATAAGGTTTTGAATGAAGTGGCTGAAAAAAGATTACAGGCAATTAAGGAATTTACAGAACTCGGCTCAGGATTTAAAATTGCAATGAGAGATCTTTCTATTCGTGGAGCAGGAAATTTATTAGGTGCAGAACAGCATGGATTTATCGCTTCTGTTGGATTTGATTTGTATTCGCAAATGTTAGCGGATGAAATAGCTAAGAAAAAAGCTGCGTTGCACGGTGATGTGATTGAACCTGTGCAGGAAATGATTACACAAATTGATATTGGAATTGATGCCTATATTCCACCAGAGTATATTTATGATAGTATGCAAAAAATCGAAATCTACAAGAAAGTAGCGTCAATGCGTGAGATAGACGAAGTAACTGATCTGTATGATGAGCTTGTAGATCGTTTTGGTGATCTTCCCGATGCGGTTTCTAATTTACTGGCAGTAGCAAAACTGAAAGCGTATGGTTTAATGTACTCCATTGCTTCTATCACTAGAAAGAACGATGATATTGTGATGCATATGGATGATTCACAAAATGGTAAAATTGATGGACAAAAACTGCTTAAATTAAGCTCTCAATATCAGGGCAAAATTAAGCTTATTCCAGGGCAAAAAATACAAATCGTTGTAAAAGGAAAAGGACTTGAATCTGATCAAATTCTAGATTTGATGGAACAGTTTTTGGTAAAATATAAAGAAGTGTTTAAAGACAAGGAGGAACTACAAAATGCAGCAAGGTAAATTAAAATGGATAACAGGATTAATGTTGGCATTATCACTAATGTTAATCATTAGTGCATGTGGACAAGAAGGTGAAGAAAGTGATACTAATGTAGATGATGAAGGTACAGACCAAGTAGAAACGTTTGATCCAACAAAAGATACAAATAATGTAGCAGAATATGAAGGTGGAGAAATAACCTTAGAGGAATATAATGCTTTTACAGGTGTAATGAAATTATTATATTCACCTGAATATTTTGATCAACTTCAGTCAACACCGGGGTTTAATAACAATTTAATTCAGCAGCTTATTGCTTTTGAATTATTGGAAGCAGAGGCAGATGAAGAAACGATAAAAGAACAACAAGCAATATCACAAACAAATTTAGAGGAATTCATAACACAATATGAAGCTGCAAATGGAGAAGGTTCATGGAGTACTGGATTAACAGATATAGGCATAGAAGAGGAGGATTTCAGAAAATTTATTGAGCTCTCTAACATTTCACAGGAAGTATTAAGCAAAGATATTTCTGAGGAAGAAGTAAAAGCTGAATATGATCGTGTTTTAGCTGAAAGTCCTGCAGAGTTAGTTGCTCAAGCTACAGTAAGCCATATTTTAGTTAAAACGAATGACCCTAACACAGGAGAAGAAACTCGAACAGAAGAGGAAGCTCTAAAAATTGTGGATGAGATTAATGCAAAATTGGATGCTGGAGAAGATTTTGGAGCATTAGCTAAAGAGTACTCAGAGGATGAAGGTTCTAAAGATAATGGTGGTAAGTATGAAAATGCAAATATCAATAATTGGGTGGAAGAGTTTAAACTTGCAGCTGCTGAACAGCCCATTGGTGAGATTGGGGAGCCTGTAAAAACCGTTTATGGTTATCATATTATAAGAGTAGAAGATCGCACGGAATTATCTTTTGACGAAGTGAAAGAAGGAATTCTTGCAAGTTTAGTACAACAGAAACTTCAAGATTATAGTTCAAAAGAGGTTTCAGATCTAATTACCGGGGTAAGTATTCCTTAGGATAAGTTAAAAGTGAGTTCATATAAGGAAGACCTAAAAGGTCTTCCTTTTCTATTTATTTCATAAGAAGAATTATGTGATTGATCCAAAAATGATCATTATTTGTTAACATTTTGTGTATAAGAATTTGGGAGTAGATGAATACTATGGACGTAAACCCAACACAAAAGATATCCAGTTTAAATAAAATCTTCCGTGAAAGTGAGGCATCATGAACATGAAAGCAACTGGAATTGTACGTCGCATAGATGATCTAGGCAGAGTTGTGATACCAAAGGAAATTCGTCGTACTTTAAGAATTAGAGAAGGGGATCCATTAGAGATTTTTGTTGATCGAGATGGTGAGGTTATATTGAAGAAATACTCACCTATAGGCGAATTGGGTGATTTTGCACGGGAATACGCTGAATCTCTTTTTGAAAGTACAAATCATATTGCAATCATTTCTGATCGCGATACGATCATCTCAGTCGCAGGTGGGGCAAAGAAAGACTATTTGGAAAAACGGATTGGTTCCTTACTTGAAGAAAGCATGGAACAGCGTAAAACTATTTTTCATGATACATCCGGAGAATACGAAGTATGTAAGGATATGCGTGAAAACTTTACCTCCATCGTCATTTCTCCCATTGTTACAGGCGGCGATCCAATTGGAACAGTCATTTTAGCAAGTAAAGAAGACGATTCAAAAATGAGTGATATGGAAGTCAAAATGGTTGAAACGGCAGCTGGATTTTTAGGAAAACAAATTGAACATTAAGATGTCATTGAATTAGTGAAAGCTTCCGCTTATATTATAAGTTGGAAGCTTTTTCTTTTTTCCTATATAATATAGGATGTTTATGATGAGATTGATGTTTAAAAGTGTCCTTTTAATTAAGGATATTTATAGTTAGGAGAAAGAAATGTCACGATCCACTTTACTTAGAGGTGTGACCATATTAGGTGCAGCGGCTATTATATCCAAGCTACTAGGCACACTTCAAAAAATTCCAATGCAAAATATAGGTGGAGATGAGGCATTTGGCATTTATAGTGCAGTATTTCCTATATATACTTTGATCATTTTTCTAGCAACAGCAGGATTTCCAGTTGCTATTTCAAAATTTGTCTCTGAAAGTCTGGAAAGAAAAGATGAAGTAGAAGCAGTACAAATTTTAAAAGTATCCAGTATCATTTTATTTCTGTCTGGATTACTCTTTTTTTCGCTTCTGTTTTTTGGCGCACCTGTCATTGCAAAAGCAATTGATAATATGCATACCGTAAAAGCCATTCAAAGTATTTCGATAGCCTTATTATTTGTACCCGTAATGTCAGCAATAAGAGGTTATTTTCAAGGTAAACAAAACATGCTTCCAACAGCTATATCTTTAATTACTGAACAAACAATACGTGTTGTCACTATGATTGTTTTATTATTTTTTTTTACCTCTCGTGGCTATACTAATGATTGGATTGCGGCAGGGGCAACTTTTGGTTCAGCAGTAGGTGCTTTGGCTGGGTTAATGGTTATGATCGTGATATGGACAATAGAAAAAAATAATCTTCAAATAAGTAGTGCTAAATTTAAATCCAATTCCAATTCCATTTTGAACATTAGTAAAAAACTCATTGGTTATGCAATACCAGTCTGTTTAGGTGCTATTGTCGTGCCTATTTTGGGTATTGTTGATTCCTTTACACTACCAAGATTGATAAGAGTATTCCATGGTTTAGACGAATCACGGGCAATAGAGCAATTTGGCATTTATGCACGTGGATTAACATTAATACAACTGGTTTCCATGATTTTCAGTTCTATATCCGTTGCACTTGTACCTCTCATGGCACAATTCAAGCTAAAAGGTCAGTTAGATACAATTAAAATATATACTGAATTATCGATTCGTTTTACTTGGCTAATTGGAATTGCTGCATCATTTGGATTGTTTTTTTGTATTAAACCTATTTCCACTATGCTTTTTGAAAATGAGTTGGGTACGTTAAGTGCTTCCATCTTATCCTTTACGATTGTTTTTAGTGTGTTAAATATTATTTCTACAAGTATTTTACAAGGGTTAGGGTCTCCAGTGATTCCTGCCATTAATCTTTTGATAGCAGCGGTTGTAAAGGTTTTGTTAAACGTTTTATTTGTTTCAGTCTGGGGAATTGAAGGAGCAGCATTATCTACAGTACTTGCTTTTCTTGTTGCAAGTATTTTAAATTTGATAACATTAAGAAGAAAAACGGAGTTTTCATTGAAATGTTCGAATTATTTGATGAAACCAGCCCTTTCTATTGTATTAATGGGTGCATCTATATACCTTATTAACTACGGGTTCCAGTTTGTTTTTTCTCACGTCATAGATGAGTTAGGACACCGTTTGAATGCTACAGTAATCTCATTAGTTTCTGTGAGTATTGGCGCGTTGATTTATATAATCAGTCTTTTTATTACACTTACAATAAGTGAGGATGATTTGAACCATATGCCAAGTTTAGGTAACAAAATCAGACCATGGCTCGCTAAAATTAAATTTAGGAAGTGAAACCAATGCCCTTATCTATCACCATTGTTGGCTTAGGATCAGGAGATGAAAATCAACTTAGCTTAGGAATTTGGAGAAAAATTCAACAATCTGAACAACTTTATTTAAGAACAAAACAACATCCGGTTGTGCAATTTTTAGAAGAAAATAAGATTGGCTTCCATTCTTTTGATCACCTATATGAATCATTTAACTCTTTCCCTGAAGTGTATGATGCTATTGTTAGGGAACTTACACAGGCTGTTTTAGCTAAGGAAAAAGATGCTGTATATGCTGTTCCAGGACATCCCATGCTTGCAGAATCTACCGTTCAGTTATTAAAAAAGCAATGTGAGGAACTTGAAATAGAGTTACATATTTTAGGTGGAGAGAGTTTTCTTGACCAATCTTTTTTAAGGTTTGGTTTCGATCCGATCGATGGATTTCAGTTGTTGGATGCTACCGATATGAAATCTTCGATGCTGCAACCACAGTTACATACCATCATTGCACAAATTTATGATTCTTTTGTGGCTTCAGATGTGAAATTAACATTAATGGAGATTTACCCAGACGATTATGAAGTAGTAGTTGGTCATGCATTAGGTGTTGAAGGGCAAGAAGAGATTTGTAAAATTCCTTTGTATGAATTAGATCACGATCAAACGTATGGTAATCTATCCCTTGTTTGGGTCCCGCCCAGTTCTGATGAAAAGTTGCTCAATCAAAGCTTTGACAGACTGCGAGAAATTGTAAATATATTAAGGAGTCCTGAAGGATGCCCTTGGGATCGGGAACAAACACATCAAAGCATAAGGAAAAATTTAATAGAGGAAACCTATGAGGTAATTGAAGCGATTGATGACCAAGATCCTGAAGCCATGTGTGAGGAACTTGGCGATCTCTTAATGCAGGTGATGCTGCATGCACAAATGGAAGATGAGTTAGGGAGTTTTACAATTGATGATGTAGTTTCAGGATTAATTGAGAAGTTGATACGCAGACACCCTCATGTTTTTGGAAATACATCAGCCAGCAATTCAGAAGAAGCTTTACAAAATTGGGATCAGATGAAAAAAGAGGAGAAGAAGAAAAAAGGATTAGATGTTGAAAATTTATCCCTTTTATCAGGTGTACCCAGTGGTTTGCCTAGTTTGATGAAAGCGTTGGAGTATCAAAAAAGAGCGGCGAAAGTTGGATTTGATTGGGAGACGATTGACCAGGTATTTGAAAAAGTAGCTGAAGAGATGAGAGAGCTAACAGACGAGATTCAAACTTCTAATGATGAAGATCGAAAAAAGGAGGAGCTGGGTGATGTTTTATTTTCTTTAATCAACTTATCTCGTTTTTTAAAAATTGATCCTGATGAGGCGATTAGTTTGGCAAATCAAAAGTTTTTTTATAGATTTTCCTATATTGAGAAGGAATTACGTTTAAGAGGAGAAAAAATTGACAAGACTAGTATACTAGTAATGGAAGAAATTTGGCAGGAAGCAAAATCAAAAGGATTAAAAAAATAGTCCAATAGTAGTATATTTAAAAAAAAATTTACTTTTCAGCAGGATTTTCCTTAAAAATAAAGAATTAGTTAAACCGGGAAAGATTATTTTTCAAAAAATGATATAGGCGTATAATATTAGGAGGTTTCTTAAAATGAACAAAGCTGATTTAGTTAGTAATATTTCAGAAAAAAGTGGATTATCAAAAAAAGATGTTGAAACAGTACTTAACGGATTTCTTGGAGAAGTAACAAGTGCATTAACAGCTGGAGATAAAGTACAACTTATTGGATTTGGTACGTTTGAAACTCGTAAACGTGCAGGTCGTGTTGGACGTAATCCTCAGACTGGTAAGGAAATTACAATTCCTGAGACTGTAGTACCAGCATTTAAGGCGGGTAACAAACTTAAAGAAGCCGTTAAATAATGCGGTTAGACAAGTTCCTTAAAGTTTCCCGACTTATAAAACGTCGAACGGTAGCTAAAGAGGTTACTGACCAGGGAAGAGTTTGGATCAATGGGAAAGTTGCTAAAGCTAGCAGTTCGATAAGAGAGAATGATGAGCTAACTATTCATTTTGGACAAAAAACAGTGACAGTTCGCATTCATAAAATTTCGGAAACATCTCGAAAAGATGAAGCAAATGAAATGTACACTGTATTAAAAGAAGAAATGAACAAACCTAAAGATGGTATATTTTAAGAAAAAGAGACTGATTGTTTAATTAGTCTCTTTTTTTCTTTGTTCTAAAATTTAATTTTGTCCCATATGGTAATGGTAGAAGGGGGGTACATGCTATGAAGGAGCATACGGGACAAACAAGACAAGAAATAAAAATGTTAAATAGAAAACTTCTTGAAATTTCTGGGGTGAAAAACGTAGAGAGTTTTGATAGTCAGGAGTTTTTGTTGGATACAGAGTATGGTTTTTTAACGGTTACAGGAGAGGATTTGCATATTAAAAACTTAAACCTAGAGCAGGGTTTAGTTGCCATAGAAGGAAGAGTGAATACTACCGCATATTTAGACGCTACAAGCTCAAAACCTAAAGGCTTTATTAGCAAGTTATTCAAGTGAGTCTTTCTTCTCAGTTTATCTCTCTGTTGACGATGATAATAAGCGGTATGTTGTTAGGAGTTATATATGATATATACCGCGTTGTAGCGTCTCAATTTCATTTTCGTCGATGGATCATTTCGTCGTTAGATATTATTTACTGGATATTATCTACTTTGTTTGTTTTCCGAATGTTGTATTTAAGTAATTCTGGAGAAGTGCGTTTTTACGTTTTTCTTGGATTAACGCTCGGAATCATCTTTCACTATGTTTATTTTAGTCCATTAACGATAAAAATAATAATATTATTGATTGGATGGATAAAAGCACTGATTCGTTTTGTCAAAAAATTATTTTACGCTTTCATCATTTTTCCTCTTAAGATGATATATAGGTGTATACTTATTTTGTTCGGTATTATTACGGCTATCTCTATTTTCCTTTGCAAATTTATGTTACAATTATTGTATCCAATTTGGAGGCTTTTAAAATGGTTGCTAAAACCGTTTAAAGTAAATATACTAAAATGGTTACAACCTATTATAAAAAGATTTACACGACGATAAAAAGGATGGATCAGGAGGATTCCAGATGAATGGACGTCAAGCTCAGGAGATAACACCAAATAAAGGATTTAGAAGACGTTTCAAGTTATTGATGGTTATTTTAATTTCTTTTATTAGCTGGGCGACAATGACAATATGGAATCAAGTTCAGGTATTGGATGAAAAGAACGAACAACTTATCCTTCTTGAAGAGGAATTAACAGAAACACAAAAATTAAATGATCAATATAATAATGAAATCACACGTTTACAAGATCCTGAATACATTGAACAAAGAGTTAGAAAAGATCTACAAATGACACAAGAAGGTGAAACGCTCTTGATACTAACTAAGTGAGCCAAATGAAATAATGAGTTATTGACTAGAAATACTCTGAATACTATAATACTACTGAAAGTATTTACAAATAAGAAGTTTACAAAGGTCTCAACGATTTCGCCGAAAGGTCACCAACAGGTGGTTTTCTTATATTTTTAAGGGAGGAACAATTTATTTTATGTCAATTGAAGTAGGCACCAAGTTACAAGGTAAAGTTACTGGTATAACAAATTTTGGAGCTTTTGTGGAATTATCTGAGGGAGTCACTGGACTAGTACACATTTCAGAAATTGCAGATAATTTCGTGAAAAGTGTGAGTGATCATCTAAAAGTAGATGATGTTGTAACTGTGAAAGTGATTGAAGTGAAGGATGGTAAAATTGGACTATCTATTCGTAAGGCTGTAGATAAACCCTCACAACCACAGAGAGGTGCACAAAGGGGCCCGCAGCAGAGAGGTGCTCGATCTAAACCCAAAAAGTTAAACCTTTCCTTTGAAGATCAAATGGTAAAGTTTTTAAAAGACAGTGAAGAACGCATGTCTTCTTTAAATCAAAAGAAAAATGACAGACGTGGAAGAAAAGGAGCTAAACGCTCTTAATAATATAAATTGAAAAGTGCTGATCAAGCACTTTTTTTTATTTTTTTTGGTATATATTTACTTCGGATTTGTGTTTTTTTTATATTTATCGACACGAATATTTAATAAAATGACGTTTATGATGGATTAATTTGCAACTATACAGGGGTCTGATATGAAATCAGGTCTTTTTTGTCGGTTTTTTTTTTGAAACTACTACCTCATTTTGACAAACTTTCTAGTAGATACCTAATATACTAGAGACACTTATCTCTATATAGGTGGTGTAAATAAGTATGAAATTAATTCCTCCAGTTCAGTTGAAATCTAGAAAGTACAGCATGTTCAAATCGTCATTTTTTAAAATGACGTCAGAAAATCCCCTTATACAGCTTTTAAAAAATCAAAAAGTAACGATATTACTTTTAGTGATGGCATTTTTGTTAGGACGTTCGGTTATTCTAGAGCAATTTTCTCCCTTTGCTATTTCATATTTTGGTGTTCTCTATTATTTACGTAGAGACTTGGTGTACTGGACAGGTCTTTGCCTTTGTATAGGCGCAATATCATCATCCTATATGATCTCAAATGCTATTATTGTACAAATGTTGGTTTTTTACCTTTTTCAAATGGGGTTTGAAAAATTTGAAAAAAGAGATTTATCTTATTCCCCTATCATTATATTTTTAACCAGTTTTTTTGTTCATGCATTTTATCTAATTTTGTTTAAAGGTTTTACATGGTTTGGGGGGATGTCCGTTATTGTAGAGTCTGTGTTAAGTTTTATTTTAACGCTGATTTTTATACAAGCGGTGTCTATATTCACAGTTACCAAAAAAAAATATCAATTAAAAAATGAAGAAGTGATTTGTCTTACTATATTAATTGCATCTGTTCTTACGGGGGCGGTTGGATGGTTTATTGCAGACATTTCAGTGGAACAAGTGTTGTCCAGATATCTCGTGTTATTATTCGCATTGGTTGGTGGCGCTTCACTAGGTGCATCAATTGGGGTCGTTTCAGGTATTATACTTAGTTTAGCAAATGTAAGTGCTGTTCACCAAATTAGTTTATTAGCTTTTTCTGGTTTATTAGCAGGATTAGTAAAAGAGGGAAATAAGCTAGCAGTTGCTATAGGAATGTTGTTAGGTACTTCTATATTAGCAATGTACAATAGCGAACAAACAGAAATTTTAGTGTCCATTTGGGAAACCTCAGCTGCAATCGTACTATTTTTATTAACACCGAAAAGTTTTATTCAAGCCATAGCTAAATATGTCCCCGGTACAAAAGAACATATTAAAACCCAGGTTGATTATGCTAAAAAAGTTAGAGAGTTAACAGCTCAAAGAGTAGGGCAATTTTCTGAAACATTTCGACAGCTATCTAGTAGTTTTGTACAATTAGGTGAAAGTGAAAAAAATAAAGATACTGATGAGCAAAACGGAATGCTTTTAGATTCCGTTTTCCAACGAACATGTACGACTTGTTGGAGACAAAAACAGTGCTGGGAAGAAAAGTTTAACCGAACTTATAATTATATGAATGAAATGTTAACCCAAGTAGAAAACAAACCCAATATTGGGAAAAAAGATATCCCTATAGAATGGAAAAATAGTTGCATAAAAACAGAACAAATGTTAGAAGTCATGAAAAACCATTACGATATGTTGAAACAAGATGTACGATGGAAGCAACAAATTCAAGATAGTAGACAAATTGTTGCTGACCAACTCATAGGCGTCTCACAAGTAATGGAGGATTTGGCAGATGAAATTAAAAGAGAGGGTCAAGAATTAAATCTACAGGAGGAACAAATCCGCCACGCCTTAGAGGAGTTAGGGTTATCCATCTATAGTGTGGATATCATAAGCTTGGATCAAGGCAATGTGGATATTGAAATGGTACATCAATACACAAAAGGTTTTGATGAAAGCCGGAAAATCATAGCCCCTCTTTTATCAAATATATTGGGAGAAAATATAGCTGTATTAAAAGAAGAATCAGTAAAGGAAGGTTATCACGTAGTTACCTTTGCATCTGCTAAACGATATGAAGTGAGTACAGGTGCAACAGAAGTTGCAAAGGGAGGGGAATTGCTTTCTGGAGATAATTACAGCATCTCAGAGTTAGGGAATGGGAAGTTTGCCGTTTCTATTAGTGATGGAATGGGTAATGGGATACGAGCACATAAGGAAAGCAGAACCGCTTTAAGTATACTTGAACAATTGCTTCAGTCAGGTATGGATGAAAAGATTGCAATTAAATCAGTGAATTCGGTACTGTTTTTAAGATCCTCTGATGAAATGTTTGCAACCATTGATGTGGCATTAATTGATTTATACACTGCAAAAACCACATTTTTAAAAATTGGCTCAACTCCTAGCTTTATTAAACGAGGAGATGAAGTGATCACGATATCTGAAAATAACTTACCCGTAGGTATTTTACATGAAATTGATGTTGATATTATAGAAATGCAGATGCAACCCGATGATATTATTATTATGATGAGTGATGGAATTTATGATGCGCCTGGATTAGCTAATAATAAAGAACTTTGGATGAAAAGAAATATTCAAAATATGCAGACGGACGATCCTCAAGATATTGCAGATTGTTTATTCGAGGCAATTGTTCGTCAAAATCATGGAGAGATACTTGATGACATGACCGTTGTTGTAGCTAGGCTTGATCAGCATATACCTGAATGGTCTACATTTCGTTGGACCGGTCAAACACAAATTGATAGACCTTCAAAAACCGTAGGGTAATTCTTACTGGTTGATGTGGAGAAAGGTTTTAAACCTTCATTAAATGGGAATAATAGAAAATAATATTTTTGTTTCTATTAATCTATTATTTTGGAGGTTTTGATAATATGGTACAACAAATTATTGTCATTACAGATGGGTGTTCAAATGTAGGGTTAGATCCAGTGACGGCAGCAGCCCAAGCTCGTGAGGAAAATATCGTTGTGAATGTAATAGGAGTTGTAGACGAGGGAGATTTTGGACTGCGCGGTACGAGAGAAATTGAAGAGATGGCTAAATCCGGAGGTGGATTAAGTAAAATCATTCATTCGAAACAATTATCTCAAACCGTTCAAATGATGACTCGTAAAACGGTCGTACATACGATTCAGCAGGTTGTAAATGAAGAATTGCAGCACATCATAGGATCAACAACCTCATTAGAAGATTTACATCCCGATCAAAGAGAGAAAGTTGTAGATGTAATAGAAGATTTGGAAGAAAATATGACTTTACGGGTAGTATTGCTCGTAGATGCTAGTGCGAGTATGAAACCTAAAATTAATGCAGTTGAAGATGCAGTTCATGATTTGATGTTAAGTTTACAAGCTAGAGAAGGTAGAAGTGAGGTTTCTTTGTTTCATTTTCCTGGATCAAAAAATAAAAATGAACCTGCGGAGATGGATTTGGATTGGTCTACTGAATTTGCAATTATGAAACGTTTATTTTATAAAATAAATATGAGGGGTGCAACACCCACAGGACCTGCGCTATTAAAAGTCATTGAATATATGGTTCATAAACGTTCAGATGATGAAGTGAAAATGTTGGATGGAAAGAAAGACATACATAAAAAGGGTGCGATGTTAAGTGATTACATCGTATAAATCCACTAATAAGCTAGTTTTACAACGGGGTTTTAAACTTCAGGGGAAGTGGAATAAAAAAATTTATTATATCGAACATTTGCTAGGGGAAGGTACAAGTGGTAAAGTCTACTTAGTAAAACATGATCAGAAATTATTTGCCATGAAAATTGGTTCAGATGACATTAGTCTCCAGTCAGAAATTAATATATTAAAAAAAATCAACAAAAAGCCTGAACCAGAAAAAAAATTATTTATTGATTCTGATGATCTTGACTTGAATGGTGAGATTTACCCTTATTATGTTATGAAATATATTCAAGGGCTTGATGCAAAGTTATTTTTAAATTCATATGGACATCAGTGGTTTCATTTAGTAGGTTTGAATATTTTAAATCAACTACAAGCATTACATCAAATGGATTTGATTTTTGGAGATTTAAAAATTGAAAACGTGATTGTTTCTGAGTTTGGGAAAGTGACATTGATAGATTATGGAGGAGTGACATCAAAAGGGCGCTCTGTTAAACAATTTACACAAATATATGATCGTGGGCACTGGATAGCAGGGACTAGAAAAGCAGATGAAGCTTATGATATTTTTTCCTTTGCTATTTTATGTTTAATTTTGACCGATGCTTTTTCTATTTCAAATTTAGCTTCAGAGAAAAAAAGCGGTGCTTATTTATTAAAAAAAGCTAAAATGAATCCACATTGTAAACGTATGATTCCTTTTTTAGAAAAGGCGATAAATGGGAAGTTTTCATCCACAAGATGTGCACGTGAGGAATGGAAAAAACTAATGTATGGTGATGGTTTAGAAAATTCAAGCTCAATTGAATTACCATGGTTAAAACCTGCATTGGCTTCTTCCATTTTTGTGTTTGTTGTGACGGTTTACTTTAGTTTTTTTTATTAAGTGATGATGAAACAAAAATGAAGCCGACTCCCATTTATATACTGTCGCGTCCATGTGGACAACGATTCACCAATACATCAGTGAAGAGGAGTGAGCTTATGGAGTTAGTTCAAAACGTTGAAAAAACGATCAAGGAAAAACACTTATTTGAAGCTGGTGAAAAGATTATCGTTGCTTTATCGGGAGGCCCTGATTCAATGGCTATGCTCCATATTTTGCATACTCTTTCATCAAAGTGGAATTTTAAGTTAATCGCAGTACATATTAACCATCAGTTCCGAGGAATTGAGGCAGATCAAGAAGAAATGTTAGTACATCAGTGGTGTAATGATTTACAAGTTCCTTGTGAAATTGGAAAAATAGATGTTCCTGCTTACATTGAACAAACAGGAAAAAATGCACAAGCTGCGGCTAGGGAAAAGAGATATGAATTTTTATTTCAAATTGCTGAACAATACGGCTCCAGAAAAATAACTTTAGCACATCATGCTGATGATCAAGCGGAGACAATATTGATGAGATTGATTCGTGGTACTGGACCCGAAGGATTAACTGGTATTTCGATGAGAAGAATGGAAAATAAAATGCAACTCATTCGTCCTTTGTTACGTATATACAAATCAGAAATTCTTACATATTGTCATCAAAACCATTTAAAATTTACTCAAGATAGTAGTAATCAACAGAAGAAGTATTTCAGAAATGAGATTAGATTGGATGTAATACCATATTTAAAGCAATATAATCAAAAGTTGGAAAAATCATTAAACCGTCTGTCAGAGATGATGACTGAAGAACAAAGTTATTTGGAACAGGAAACGAATAGATACTTTAAGGAAATCATAAAGAAAAATAACAATGGTTTTTATTTTTCTAGAAAGACTTTTATTTCCTTACATATTGCTTTACAAAGAAGGCTGATTAAACTAATATTAAGTTATCTTTGTTCTGATCCCTATTCATTTGAATACAAGATTATAGAAATGTGTCGCGTCGCAATAGAACAAAATAGTACATCCACGATGCACCTTGATGTTAGTGAACAGATTTTTTTTATTAGAGAATATGATCAAGTTGGGTTTTCAAATCAAAAAATGAACCAAGATTTATCATTTAGTTATAAGATTGAGGAGAATACAAAACAACTTGAAGTGTTTGAGGCAAACGTATTATTTGAGTTTGCTGAACAATTAGTTTCAAAAGTCGACTTAGATATTCTAATCAAAGGTCGATTAAATTCGGAAGTGATTTTTGATATGAATCAACTCTTTTTCCCTTTATCGATTCGTAATCGAAAACTAGGAGACCGAATGCAAATAAAAGGGTTAAATGGTACTAAAAAAGTAAAAGATATTTTCATTGATGAAAAAATTCCACCTTCCAAGAGAGAGAAAATTCCATTATTGGTTGATGCTAAACAGCAAGTACTATGGATTCCTGGTATTCGTGTTTCTAGTCATGCTGAAATGGAAGAAAAGACTTCACGTATTTTACATATTCAATACAAAAATTCCATACTTTAATTTATAGGAGGTCAGTTTTTTGCATAACGATATAAAACAGACATTATACAGCGAAGAACAAATTCAAGAGAAAATTAATGAGCTGGGTCAAATAATCACTAGTGACTTTAAAGATAAAAACCCCTTGGTGATTTGTGTTTTAAAAGGTGCTTTTATTTTTATGTCAGACTTAGTTAAAAAAATCGACATTCCTCTTGAAATTGATTTTATGGCGGTTTCTAGTTACGGTCAGTCCACCAAATCATCAGGTGTTGTAAAAATTATTAAAGATTTAGATGTACCTGTTGAAGGTAGGGATGTTCTCATTGTAGAGGACATTATTGATAGTGGTTTAACTTTAAGTTATTTAGTAGATGTTCTGAAAGGAAGAAATGCTTCGTCTACAACCATTGTGACTTTGTTTGATAAACCAGGAGGAAGAACCGTAGATCTTGAGGTTGACTATAAAGGATTTATATTACCGAATGAGTTTGTCGTTGGATATGGTTTGGATTATGCGGAAAAATACCGCAACCTTCCTTATATAGGAATACTAAAAAATGAAGTATATTCACAGACTTAATGGCTAAGTTGTGAATGAAAGTTAGGATATGTTAAAATAGATAATGTGCTTTGTAGAGGAGGTAGGGGATGAAAAATCGATTCATTCGCAACACAGGATTTTATTTATTAGTTTTTTTAATTATTATTGGTATTGTTCGATTTATTGGTGGTCAAAACGAACAGGTGGAGGTTTTGAACTACTCTCAATTTGAAGAGCAATTATTAAATAATAATATTCAAAAAGTATCATCGCAATTTGATGGATATACTACGAATTTAGAAGGGACATTTGTTGAACCTATAAGTGATACCGGATCTAAAAATTTTCAGCTTTATGGTCCAGACACCGATGCACTTGATGAGTTGTTGAAAGAGCACTCAACTGTTGAGTACTTACCGATGGAAACACCTAGCGTATGGGTGACTTTGTTGACATCACTTATCCCGTTTATCATTATCTTTGTTATATTTTTCTTCTTGCTTAATCAAGCTCAGGGTAGTGGCGGCAAAGTGATGAACTTTGGTAAAAGCAAAGCCCGTTTATATAATGACGAAAAGAAAAAGGTAACTTTTAATGATGTAGCCGGGGCAGATGAGGAAAAACAAGAGCTCATAGAAGTTGTCGAATTTCTAAAAGATCCGAGGAAGTTTTCTAATTTAGGGGCAAGAATTCCAAAGGGACTTTTATTAGTTGGACCACCAGGGACTGGTAAAACGTTACTAGCACGTGCTGTTGCTGGAGAAGCAGGCGTTCCATTCTTTTCTATAAGTGGTTCAGATTTTGTGGAAATGTTTGTAGGTGTTGGTGCATCTCGTGTTCGTGATTTATTTGAAAATGCAAAGAAAAATGCACCATGTATTATATTTATTGATGAAATTGACGCTGTTGGTAGACAACGTGGAGCTGGATTAGGTGGAGGTCATGATGAACGTGAACAAACCTTAAATCAACTCCTTGTTGAGATGGATGGTTTTGGTGCAAACGAAGGAATTATTATCGTTGCTGCAACCAATAGACCAGATATCTTAGACCCAGCACTTTTACGTCCTGGACGTTTTGATAGACAGATTACTGTAGATCGCCCTGATGTAAGAGGTCGTGAAGCGGTATTAAAGGTACATGCTCGTAATAAACCGATTTCAGATGATGTTAATCTAGAAACATTGGCTCGTTATACTACAGGATTTACAGGAGCCGATTTAGAAAATTTATTAAACGAAGCGGCTCTTATTGCAGCCCGAAGAAATCGTAAAGATATCAGCATGAGTGAATTGGATGAAGCTTTTGATCGTGTAGTTGTAGGTACTCAAAAGAAAAGCCGTGTTATCAGCGAAAGAGAAAAACGTACGATTGCATATCATGAAGCTGGACACACCATCATTGGGTATTTTGTTCGAAATGCTGATATAATGCATAAAGTTACGATTGTTCCAAGAGGACGTGCTGGTGGTTATGCCATGATGATCCCTAAAGATGGGGAAGATCGTATGCTGAATACGAAGAACGAACTCTTAGATAGAGTAACCGGACTGCTTGGTGGAAGGGTTGCAGAAGAATTATTTATCGGTGAAGTTGGCACAGGTGCTTATGATGACTTCAAAAAAGCAACAGGAATCGTTAGAGCAATGGTTATGGAATATGGAATGAGTAAACTAGGTCCAATGCAATTTGGCCAAACACAAGGACAGGTGTTTCTAGGAAGAGATATTGGCCATGAGCAGAACTATAGTGACGCTATTGCATATGAAATTGATCAAGAAATGCAGACCATGATTCGAGAACGTTTTGATCAAGCAAAAGAAATTTTAACCAAACATGAAAATGAAGTACATCTTATCGCAAAATCATTATTAAATTTAGAAACGTTAGATAAAGATCAAATTACTGAGATTATTGAAGAAGGAAAAATTCTCGAGCGTAAACCTGGCGAGCATAAAGATGTACAGGTGACTGCTAATCCTAAAGATAGTGATGAGGATGTGAAAGTTAACATTCAAAAACAGGATGATGAGGATGACGCTAATAAACTTACATTTGATAATAATGAAAAAGACGAAAAAGACGAAAAAGACGATAAAGATGGTAAGGCATAAAAAATAAATAAATTTAGTATTTATATTCAAAATCCGGAGTGTACTTTACACTTCCGGATTTTTCTTGCTTTTTTTTGTTGACATGAAGGTTCATGTTGTGTAAATTAGTTGTAAAATTTGATTTAGTAAAGTAACATGGTTTTAAACATAATAAATTAATGAAAGTATTTGCATTTATTTGTTCATTTTTTCACAAAGTCATATAGAGGGGTGGATTTTAATGGAAGCGTTGGCTTTAGAGAGAAAAGCGGAACGAAATCAGCAGTTGAGAGAAAGACTGCTTGAACTAAAAAAGGAAAGAAACGCCATAATATTAGCACATTATTATCAACGTGATGAAATACAAGAAGTAGCAGATTTTCGTGGAGATTCATTTTTATTAGCACAAAAAGCAGCTGAAACAGATGCAGATGTCATTGTTTTTTGTGGCGTTCACTTTATGGGTGAAAGTGCTAAAATATTAGCTCCAGATAAAACAGTCATTATACCTGATGAAAGAGCAGGTTGTCCTATGGCTGATATGGTTAATGTAGAGGGATTGCGTGAATTAAAACGTAAACATCCAAATGCAACAGTTGTAACTTATATTAATTCATCTGCAGAAATTAAAGCTGAAACTGACATATGTTGTACCTCAGCAAATGCAGTGAAAGTGATTCAGTCTTTAGATACAGAGGAGATTATTTGGGTACCTGATAAAAACTTAGGTCATTACGTATCACAATTTACGGACAAAAAGATGATCCTTTGGGAAGGATATTGCAACACTCACGATATGTTAACTGTTAAGGATGTAGAAGAAATGAAAGCCAAATATCCTAATGCAGAGTTTGTTGTACATCCAGAGTGCAGACCAGAGGTCGTAGAAATTGCAGATTTTGTGGGTAGCACAACAGGTATTTTGAAGTATTGTAAGGAATCTGACAGCCAAGAGTTTATCGTTGGTACAGAGGATGGTACAGGTTATCAACTTCGTATGGATAGTCCTAATAAAAAATTCCATTTTGCAACGAAATTTTTAGTTTGTCCGAATATGAAAGTAAACAATTTAAAAAAATTAGTGCGTTCTTTAGAGGATATGAAGCCACAAATTTATGTCCCACCTCACATTGCAGATAAAGCAAAATTATCATTAGAGCGTATGCTAAAAGTTAAATAACATGAACGAATTAGTATTTGTAAAGAGCGCATATTATTAGATGGTACAAATTAACCAATCTTTTAATATGCGCTAATCTATGTTAAAGAGAATAGGTGATAAGAATGATACCTCAATATTTAGTTGATTTTTCAATAGATGAAATACCACATATACATACAGATGTCATCGTGATTGGTTCAGGGATTGCAGGTTTATTTACAGCGATCAAAGCAAGTAAAGGCAATGATGTTATTATGATTACGAAAAAAACGTTGTTAGATAGTAATACTAGATACGCTCAAGGTGGGATTGCGGCGGTTATGGCCGAAAAGGATTCTCCCGCCTATCATAGACAAGACACACTAATCGCTGGAGCTGGTTTGTGTTCGGTAGAAGCAGTGAACGTTCTTGTACACGAAGGACCTGACGGTGTGAAGGATCTGATGAAGCTGGGGACTCAATTCGATGAAGAAGATGGTGAAATTGCCCTTACGAAGGAAGGGGCTCATAGTCAAAGGCGTATATTACATGCGCATGGTGATGCAACAGGTGCTGAAATTGTACGAGCCCTATCAGAGCAAGTCAGAGATAGAGAGAACATTGAAATGTGGGATGATCATTTTGTTATTGATTTGATTACCCACGATGGAGAATGTTGTGGGGTACTTGTACAAAAACCAGACGGTGAACGTATTTATGTACAGGGAAAAGCTGTGGTTCTATGTACAGGAGGCTCTGGACAGCTTTTTCGATACACAACAAATCCAATTATTGCAACTGGTGATGGTATAGCAATGGCCTATCGTGCAGGGGCTCTGATTAAAGATATGGAATTTATACAATTTCACCCAACTGCTTTATATTACCCAGGAGCACCCCGATTTTTAATATCTGAAGCGGTCAGAGGAGAAGGGGCTGTATTAAGAAACATTAAAGGTGAGCGTTTTATGGATCAATATCATGCTCAGCTGGAGTTGGCACCCCGTGATGTAGTAGCAAGAGCGATTGTGAGTGAAATGGCAAAAACGAATTCTACCTTTGTATATTTAGATATTTCTCATGAATCTCCAGATATGGTGAAACGTCGTTTCCCAACCATTTATCAATTTTGCTTAGATTTTGGATTGGATTTAACGGTGGATTGGATCCCTGTGGCACCTGCTGCACATTACATGATGGGCGGAGTGAAAACAGACTTAAATGGAGAAACTTCTGTCAAAAGGTTATTTGCATGTGGGGAAGTATCTTCAACTGGAGTTCATGGAGCCAATCGTTTAGCAAGCAATTCATTATCTGAAGCGATTGTTTTTGGAAGAAGAATTGTAAATCAAATCAATCAGCTTTCTTCTTTGAAACAGGTTCCTGAAGTAAAAGTGGTATTAGATCGCAAACAGAATACCCAGGCTATGGTTGAGAGGCGATTAAAGCTGCAAAAAATTATGTTGAGGTACGTCGGTTTAGAAAGATCACTAAAAGAATTAGATAAAGGACTTGCAGAATTAAAACGGCAATTGCCTGTATTTGAATCACATCTTACTAAGTTAGAGGAGTTTGAATTTGTTAACTTATTAATCTGTGCAATGTTAACAGCAGAAGGAGCAAAAGTAAGAGAAGAAAGCCGTGGCGCACATTATAGAGAAGATTTCCCTGAAAGGGATGAAATCGTATGGCGTAAACATATATTGCATCATCGTGATCAAGGTATAGTAGAGGAGTGTATTGAACATGATTGAAGGAAGTATGGAACGAATAAAGGAAAATTTAAAAGAGTGGTTGAAGGAAGACATTGGTACAGGAGATGTGACAAGTATATCTACCATCCCAGTTGAACATCAATCTATAGGATTTATTCATGCGAAAGAAAGTGGAGTGCTGGCAGGCTTGCCGGTTGCGAAACTAGTATTTCAAATTGTAGATCCAAACATTAAATTTAACGAAAAAGCAACAGAGGGTTCCTTTTTAAATCAGGGCGATACCATCGTAACAGTAGAAGGCAATACAAGGAACATATTAATGGGTGAGAGGTTAGCCCTCAACTTATTACAACGTCTTTCTGGAATAGCGACCAAAACGAATACCTACGTCAAAGAATTAAGTGGCTTATCCGTTAAAATTGCTGATACAAGAAAAACGACTCCTGGTCATCGCATATTAGAAAAATACGCGGTTAAAGTTGGTGGTGGATACAATCATCGATTAGGATTGTATGATGCAGTTATGATTAAAGACAATCATATCAAAGCAACAGGTAGTGTGAAAAGTGCAATTGAATCAGCAAGAAAACAAATTCCACATACGATGAAAATTGAGGTTGAAATTGAAGCGTTAGATCAAATAGAGGAAGCGTTAGCTGCAGATATTATATTGCTGGATAATATGTCTATTGATAATATGACGAGAAGTGTAAATTTAATAAAAGAACAATCTTCTCATAATATTGTGGAAGCTTCTGGCGGAGTAACTCTTAAAGCTGTAAGAGAAATTGCATTAACTGGAGTGGATGTCATTTCTGTTGGGGGACTAACGACTTCAATCCAGAATTTGGACATTAGTTTAGATTTAAATGAAAAGAAGGTGAGTACATTTTGATTTTTGTCATAGATGTTGGAAATACCAATATTGTATTAGGTTTATTTGAGGAAAATAAATTACTACATCATTGGAGACTGAGTACAAATCGTTCAGCCACCGTGGATGAATATGGCATTATGATACATAATTTATTTCATCATGCGAAAATTGAAAAAGAGCAGATTAAAGGTATTATTATTTCCTCTGTAGTACCTCCATTAATGCACGTATTAGAAGCATTATGTACAAAATATTTAAATAAAGAGCCACTTATTGTAGGTCCTGGCATCAAAACAGGGTTAAACATTCGTTATGAAAATCCTAGGGAAGTTGGGGCAGATCGAATTGTCAACTCCGTTGCAGGGATTGAGTTATATGGTGCTCCACTGATTATCGTTGATTTTGGAACAGCAACAACATTTGATTATATCGATGAAAAATCTCAGTATATCGGAGGCTTAATCGCACCTGGTATTGGGATTTCTACAGAAGCACTGTATCAAAAAGCAGCGAAATTACCTAGAATCGAGCTTGTTAAACCTAAACATGTCGTTGGAAGAAATATGGTGACTTCCATGCAGGCGGGTATTATATTTGGGTATGCTGGTCAGGTTGATGGAATCGTGGAAAGAATTCAAGAAGAATTTACAACAAAACCAAATATCATCGCAACTGGGGGATTAGCAGAATTAATTTCGAATGAATCAAAAACGATTCAACATATAAACCCTCTATTAACACTAGAAGGATTAAGAATTATTTATGAACGTAATGAAATGCCATCTTCATCTTAGGAGGAATTAACATTATGAACGATTATCTTATTCGTGGTACAGCTATGGACGGGAAAGTACGTGCATTTGCTGTTCATACAACAAATATTGTAGAAGAGCTTCGTCAAAGACAGGAGTCATGGCCTACTGCTACGGCAGCTTTAGGAAGGGTTGCTTCAGTAGGAGTTATGATGGGTGCAATGCTTAAAAATGAAGAGAAGCTGACGATTCAAATCAAAGGGGATGGACCGATGGGTCAAATTGTCGTTGATGCGAATGCCCATGGTGAAGTACGTGCTTATGCAGATCATCCGCATGTCCACTTGCCTAGTAATGCTCAAAATAAATTAGATGTTGCAGGTGCTGTTGGTAGAGAAGGTTCGATTTATATTATTAAGGATTTAGGTTTAAAGGAACCTTATAGAGGTAGCATCCCTATTATATCAGGGGAATTAGGGGAGGATTTCACGTATTATTTTGCCAAATCAGAACAAACCCCTTCAGCTGTTTCTGTGGGTGTATTAGTAGATCAAGATGCATCTGTTAGAGCTGCGGGTGGTTTCATTATACAGCTGATGCCAGGATTAAGTGATGAGGAAATTACGAAAATAGAACAAAATTTAAGTCAAATTAAACCTGTGACAGAATTGCTGGAAGAGAACAAGACATTAAAACAAATTTTACAAGAGGTTCTACCTTCTGTTCAGATCATGGATCAAATGGATGTGAAATTTAAATGCCACTGCAGCAGGGAAAAAGTAGAGGAGACTTTAGTTAGTTTAGGAGAAGCTGAATTGAAAAAAATCATTACTGAGGATGGACAAGCCGAGGTTGTATGCCATTTTTGCAATGAAAAATATCAGTTTAGTGCAGAGGATTTAGAAAAATTAATTCAAAAATAGGACTGATAATACATTAGTTCATATTGACATTTATAATGTGAATTGGTACTATTATCGTATAAAACCTACTAATTTAGTCGGAAATAACATTTAAATATATTTATTTATGTAATATTTAGAAAAATACGGGAGGGAATATGATGTCTAAAATTGTTAATAACATTACTGAGGTCATTGGTAACACACCTTTAGTTCGTTTAAACCGAGTAGTTCCTGAAGATAGTGCAGAAGTTTATGTAAAGTTAGAATTTCAAAACCCTGGAGCAAGTGTTAAAGACCGTATTGCAATCAACATGATTGAAACAGCGGAAAAAGAAGGAGAATTAAAATCAGGCGATACGATTATTGAACCAACAAGTGGAAATACGGGTATAGGTTTAGCAATGGTAGCGGCAGCTAAAGGTTATAAAGCCATCCTTGTTATGCCTGAAACGATGAGTATGGAAAGACGTAATTTATTACGTGCTTACGGAGCGGAGCTAGTTCTAACTCCTGGTCCAGAAGGTATGAAGGGTGCTATCAAACGAGCTGAAGAAATTCAAGCTGAGAATCCTAACTACTTTATGCCACAGCAGTTTAACAACCAAGCAAACGTACAAATTCACGTGAAAACAACAGGTCCTGAAATTGTAGAAGCGATTCATTCTATTGATGGAAAATTAGATGCGTTTATTTCAGGTATAGGCACAGGTGGAACGATTACTGGTGCCGGTCAAGTATTAAAGGAGAACTTCTCAGATGTAAAAATAGTTGCAGTTGAACCTGCATCATCCCCAATACTATCTGGAGGGAAACCAGGACCCCATAAAATCCAAGGAATTGGAGCGGGTTTTGTTCCTGAGATATTAAATACAGATATTTTTGATGAAGTGATAACAGTTGAGAATGAACAAGCGTTTGAGACTTCTCGTGAAGTAGCAAAAGCCGAAGGTATTCTTGGTGGTATTTCTTCTGGCGCAGCGATTTATGCAGCACTTGAAGTAGCAAAAAAACTTGGCAAAGGTAAGAGAGTTGTTGCGGTTGTTCCAAGTAATGGTGAGCGTTATTTAAGCACACCACTATACCAATTCGAATAATTTAGAGGTTGTTTAAAAAATCCCAACTTTGTCAGCATAGGAAGTGCTGATCCTACGTTGGTCACATGGATGTGACTGATTTTAAGTAGGGAAAAGTACGCTCCCCATCACGAAGTGAGCTTGGTATCGAGTCTTGAGAATGTAGGTCGACTAAGATCACAACACATCCTTGTGTTGAACATCGACATCAGTTCATCCATGAACTGAAAGTCCGGTGCTCATGTAGGTTTACCTACACTGCGCTCCTCCTTCTTAAAGAATCATGCAACCTTCTCGGTGCTGAAAACGGAATTATTAAACGTCGATTGAAAGTCTTTAAGAAAACTATAAAATCATTTAACATCTGGTCCTTCGCAAGAGGGACTTTTTATTTTTATTTATTTCAGATATACTTAGTAATCAATATGAGTTATATGAGTTACACAATGAGTTAAATAAATTGAACAAACTCGGGGGTATTAATCGTGATTTTAACCTCTTTAGAGCAGTGGAAGCATTGGGCAAATGAATATACGATGCTCCCATATATACAAACATTCTCTTTACCTAGTGTTAATGTGATTTCTTGGGAAAAAGCTTGGGAGAATTCTTCAGATCATGCGTTTGTATTGGAAAGCGGTAAAACAGGGCAATATACCTTTTTAGGTTTACGGCCTTTTTCAACTATATTTGGCAACAACGATAAAGGCATCATTTCTGATCAAAATAACAATAAAACTCACGTTCAAGGAAAACCTTTGGATTTAGTAAAGAATTGGATGAAGGATTATGTTGCTCCTAAAATAGAAGGAGCTCCTAAGTTCATTGGAGGTTGTGTAGGTTATTGGAGTTATGATGTCATTCGCTCAATAGAAAAGATACCAAATTTATCAAAAGAAAATTTAGAAATTCCGGACTATTATTTTATGATGATGGATGAGTTATGGATTATAGATCAGGTTAATCAATGTCTATATTGTGCAGTTCATCTTCCAGTTACAGATACGCATATAAACGAGGAAATGCTCCATTTTCAATATTTAAAGGCTAAAGAAAAAGTAGATCATATGAAAAAAAAGTGGGATGATATCGTAAATATAAACGACCACCACCCATCTCATCAAAGACAGAGGATATTTCAAAGTTCAGTAAAGCAAGATCAACTTCACATCGATGTGGAATCCATTGAAGGAGTAGATAAAGCTTTTGCAAAAGATGACTATATGGTAGCAGTTAAAAAAATTCAAGAATACATATCCCAAGGGGATATTTTTCAAGTAAATCTATCACTACGGCAAAGCCGACGTTTAAATAGTTCGCCAGAAGAGCTTTATGAATGGCTAAGACTGTTAAATCCTTCTCCATACATGAGTTTTCTGAAGTGTCCTGACTTTCATCTTGTTTCGGCATCTCCGGAGTTATTAGTTAAACTTGAGGATGATATTGTAAGTACAAGACCTATAGCAGGTACAAGACGCAGAGGAAATGACAGTGCAGAAGACAAGAAACTGGCAGAAGAACTGATATTGAATGAAAAAGAACGTGCAGAACATGTCATGTTAGTGGATTTAGAAAGAAATGATCTCGGTCGTATTTCTAAATTTGGTACGGTGAAGGTTAAAGATTTTATGGACATAGAATACTATTCACATGTCATGCATATCGTTTCAGAGGTACAGGGTGAATTAGCCGAAGGAAAAGACGGATATGACGTCATTGCAGCAACATTTCCTGGTGGAACCATAACGGGAGCACCTAAAATTCGAACGATGGAAATCATTGAAGAGTTAGAACCTGTTAGGAGAGGTCCATATACAGGCTCCATCGGTTGGATTGACTACAATGGGAATATGGAATTCAATATTATTATACGCACATTAGTCGTTTTGGATCAGATCGGATATATACAAGCGGGAGCTGGAATAGTCATTGATTCTGATCCTTATAGAGAGTATAAGGAAAGTTTAAATAAAGCGAAAGCATTATGGAAAGCAATTCAATACAGTGAATTAATCCATCAAGTATAAAAGGGGGCGCATATGGAGTGATACTTGTCATTGATAACTATGATTCTTTTACTTATAATTTGGTACAATATTTAGGTGAAATTGGACAAGAGGTTATTGTTCATAGAAATGATGAAATTGACATTTCAAAAATAGAACAGTTGCAACCAGACCATATTTTAATTTCTCCAGGTCCATGCACACCTAATGAAGCAGGGATCAGTTTAAATTTAATTGATCATTTTAAAGGGAAGATTCCTATTTTGGGAGTTTGTTTAGGTCATCAAGCGATTGGACAAGTTTTTGGAGGAGAAGTCATTAGAGCGGAACAACTCATGCACGGGAAAACCTCTCCTATTTTTCATGATGGTAAGGCGGTATTTGAAGATATTCCATCTCCTTACACAGCAACGAGATACCATTCTTTAATTGTCCGTAAAGAGTCTCTCCCCGATTGTTTGGAGATTAGTGCTGAAACAGAAGCGGGAGAGATTATGGGATTAAGACACAAGGAATATAACATCGAAGGTGTACAATTTCATCCTGAGTCCATTATTACAGATCATGGTTTACAACTATTAAAAAACTTTATCTCCCAAACAAATGCGAAAAGAGAAAAGATACATGAAAGTTAGTATAAATGGGACAATACTTGACGAAAAAGAGGCCGTGATATCTATATTTGATCACGGTTTTCTTTACGGTATGGGTTTATTCGAGACATTCCGAACCTATCAAGGTAAACCTTTTTTAATAGAACAACATCTAAATCGTTTAGAAAAAAGTTGTAAACTGATCGGTGTAAATTGGAAATACGACAACAATCGTATTTTACAAGAAGTTGAAAACTTGCTAAAAGCCAATCAATTAAAAGATGGATATGTACGTTATACCGTTACAGCAGGAGAAGGGCACTTAGGGTTACCTACAGATGTTTATTCCAAATATAATGAGATCATTTATATGAAAGCTCTACCTGCAATAAGTGAGGACTTATATAAAAATGGCAAAGCGCTTCAGCTTTTAGATATTAAACGAAATACACCAGAGACAGATATACGTTTAAAATCACTTCATTACATGAATAATATTTTAGCTAAAAAAGAAATAAACGAAACTGCTGAAGATAAAAAAGCAGAGGGATTGTTTTTAACTGCTGAAGGTCATTTAGCCGAAGGGATTGTAAGTAATATTTTTTTCATTCGTGATCAAGTTTGTTACACTCCTTCCATTGATACTGGAATTTTACCAGGGGTTACAAGAGCTTATGTAATTGAATGGTTAGAAAAGATAGGGATTCAAGTCATTGAAGGGCGGTTTTTATGGGATGATTTAATGACGGCTGATGAGATTTTTATAACCAATTCTATTCAAGAAATCGTACCTATTACAACACTGTATAATTTACAAGGTGAAAAGTTTGAAGTAGGATCAGGACGAGTTGGCTCTGAGACAAAGGATTGGATCAAAGAATATAGATCAGCTATAGGAGGATATGAATGAGACGGAATTTATTTATGACGAGATCAAGACCCTATGTTGGTTCTCGTAAACTAAATTGTAAGAACCGTTTAATAACAATAGGAGAAAAAACGTTAATCATGGGTATCTTAAATGTAACTCCGGATTCTTTTTCTGACGGTGGGAAGTATATATGTGAAGAAACAGCAGTAGAAAGAGCGTTGAAGATGATTGATGAGGGAGCAGATATCATTGATGTGGGGGGCGAATCTACAAGACCTAATGCCGAGACAGTTGATGTAAATGAAGAATTACAACGTGTTATTCCAATAATAGAAGCATTAAAAGATGAGATTCAAGTTCCTATCTCTATTGATACTTATAAAGCTGAGGTTGCTGAGAAAGCCTTAAATGCTGGGGCACATATTGTGAATGATGTATGGGGTTTGAAAAAAGATCGGAATATGGCTGCTGTTATTGCTAAACATCAATGTCCAATCATTATCATGCACAATCGAAATGAAAATGGATACAATCATTTAATTGAAGATGTCATTTTTGATTTACATGAAAGTATAAATATTGCTCACCAAGCAGGGATAAAAAATGAGCAGATTATCTTGGATCCAGGTATCGGTTTTGCTAAAACCTATGACGAAAACCTAACCCTCATGAATCATTTGAGTGATATTGTTGCAATAGGATATCCTGTATTATTAGGAACTTCAAGAAAGTCTATGATTCGTAATGTATTGGATTTACCTTCTGATGATGTTGTTGAGGGAACAGCAACTACAATTGTTTATGGGATGATGCAAGGATGTCAAATCGTTCGTGTTCATGACATTAAAGAAATGAAACGGGTAGCAACAATGACGGATGCAATGTTATTAAAAGGTTATTAAAAAATGGAATAAGGGAGTTTTAAAATTGGATAAAATAATAATGGAAAAAATGGAGTTTTACGGTTACCATGGTGTTTTTCCTGAGGAGAGAAAATTAGGTCAGAAATTTTACATAGACACTACCCTTTTTTTTGATTTACAATCAGCAGGGAAGAGTGATGATTTAAATCAGACTATCAATTATGCCGAAGTATACGATGTGATTAAAGGAATTGTGGAGGGACATTCATATCAACTAATTGAAGCTTTGGCAGAAAATATTGCATCAATAGTGTTGAAAACTTATACTAAGATCAATGAAATTATAGTCAAAGTGACAAAACCTAATCCACCTTTTGATATTCACTTTTCAGGTGTCGCTGTTGAAATCCATCGAAAGAGCGTGTAAACATGAATGAAAACAATAAAAAGAGCCTCGCATATATAGGGTTAGGGTCAAACATAGGTGAGCGAGAAAATTATCTTAAAGATGCAGTACAACAAATGAAAACTTATCCTATAGAAGTGATAGGATGCTCAAATATATATGAAACTGATCCTGTTGGGTATACAGATCAGGATGCTTTCTTAAATATGGTTGTTGTGGTTGCAACGACATATTCTCCTGAAGATTTACTTAATCAATTAGCTATTATTGAAAAATCATTATTAAGACAAAGAGTCATTCATTGGGGGCCAAGAACCATTGACTTAGATGTATTGTTGTATGACAATGTTCAAATAACCACAGATCAACTTATCGTTCCTCATCCAAGGATGAATGAAAGGCTGTTTGTACTTATACCACTGTTGGATGTGATTCAATCAGAAGATGATAGACAACAAATTCAAAAAACGGTGGATAAATTAATGGAACTTGAAGGTGAGAAAGAAGGAGTAAGGCTTTGGAAAAAAACCGAGTGGCTCAACGTATTAGAGCTTTCAGAAAATTAAAGGGTTACACTCAAAGTGAACTTGCAGTTAAAGTAGGCATATCAATCAGTAAGTTAGGCTCTATTGAACGAGGATCGATTAAACCTGATGATAAAACAATTCAACTAATATCAGAAGCATTATACATTGATGCAGATGAATTAAAAAGTGAAGTCTAAATTGAAAGGAATAGGAAAATGTTGCAAATTGGTAATATCCAAACCAAAAATAATGTTGTGCTAGCTCCTATGGCAGGAGTATGTAATCCAGCATTTCGATTAATTGCAAAAGAGTTTGGTGTTGGATTAGTATGTGCTGAAATGGTGAGTGATAAAGCGATTTTACATGGGAACGAAAGAACGATGCAAATGTTATTCGTTGATGAAAGAGAAAAACCTCTTAGTTTACAGATTTTTGGAGGCGATAAACATTCGCTTGTTGAAGCGGCAAAAGTAGTAGATCAGAATACGAATGCTGACATTATAGATATCAATATGGGTTGTCCAGTACCTAAAATCACGAAATGTGATGCAGGTGCAAAATGGTTATTAGATCCTTCTAAAATAGAAGAGATGGTATCTGCTGTAGTAGAAGCGGTATCAAAACCAGTCACTGTCAAAATGAGAATGGGTTGGGATGAAGAACACATATATGCAGTTAAAAATGCACAAGCTGTGGAGCGTGCAGGTGGGAAAGCAGTAGCTGTTCATGGAAGAACAAGACAGCAATTGTATACTGGTAAAGCAAATTGGGATATTATTAAAGAAGTCAAACAATCGGTAAAAATTCCAGTAATTGGAAACGGTGATGTGTTTACACCAGAAGATGCAAAACATTTACTCGATTATACGAGTTGTGATGGCGTCATGATTGGAAGAGCAGCTTTAGGAAATCCATGGATGCTTTATCGCACGATTCATTATTTAACAAACGGAGAATTATTGCCTGAACCTGATGCAAGTGAAAAAATGCGTATCGCATTGTTGCATTTAGATCGTTTAGTTGATTTAAAGGGTGAAAATGTAGCTGTAAGAGAAATGCGTAAACATATGGCTTGGTATTTAAAAGGTTTACGTGGTTCTGCAAAGGTCAAAGATGAAATTATGGCGGAAACCTCAAGAGATGGAATGAAAAACATTCTTAAAAATTTTGTTGAATTTCAACAGCAAAAAAGTGAGAATGTGAATAATACTGTCGTAATTCATTAGATTTATTTAAATAAGCATCCCTTTATTGACTTTTGCACATCCTTACAATATAATCATTCATTAGAATAAAATAAGAGAGACACCTTGACTAAGAGTCATCATGAATCTGTCATCATGGACTGAAACTTTAATATATTAAAATAGAGCAATTTTTATTTGCTGAGTAGAAGCAAATATGAAAAATACTTAAATGACAGGAGATTTCAGTATGTCTGATAAAGAAGTAATTCTTACCCCAGAGGGTTTGAAAAAGCTAGAGGATGAATTAGAAAATTTAAAATCAGTAAAACGTAGAGAGGTTGCTGAACGAATTAAAGTAGCTATCGGATACGGAGATATTAGCGAGAACTCAGAATATGAAGATGCTAAAAATGAGCAAGCATTTATCGAAGGTCGAGTGATTACACTTGAAAAAATGCTTCGTAATGCACGCATTATTAACAATGATGATGTAGGAACTGATAAAGTAAACATCGGTTCTCGAGTGGTTTTAAAGGACATTGAGTATGGAGATGAGGTTGAATATGCTATTGTTGGTACAGCAGAATCCGACCCTTCCCAAAATAAAATTTCCAATGAAAGCCCTGTAGGAAAAGCGATTCTTGGTAAAGAAAAAGGATCGGTAGTAGATGTAAATGTACCTGCTGGCGTGATACAATACGAAATCATTGATATCATGAAATAGTTTATTTATTATTCCCATTTACAAAAAAGCTTCCGATAATTGCTTCCTATGGAAGCTTTTTTGTGTAATGTAGTGAAACTAAAGGAGTGGAGTTATAAGTGAGTCAAGAATTAGAACTAAATGAGTTGCTACAAATTCGCCGCAATAAATTAGATGAACTTAGAAGTTTAGGGATAGATCCATTTGGTGGTAAGTTTGAACGCACACATACAGCAAATGAAATTATTTCTGATTATTCCGACTATACGAAAGAAGATTTGCAAGAGAAGAATGCAGAAGTCATTATTGCAGGTCGTATTATGCAAAAACGCGGTATGGGTAAAGCTGGTTTTGCTCATATTCAGGACATTTCAGGTAAAATTCAGATTTATGTCCGCAAAGATACCGTTGAGGAAAACCAATTTGACGCCTACAAGATGCTGGACATTGGGGACATTGTTGGAGTGAAAGGGTTTGTTTTCAAAACAAAAACAGGAGAGACCTCTGTTAAAGCAACGGAAGTTACAGTTCTATCTAAGTCTTTATACCCATTACCTGAAAAGTTTCATGGACTAAAAGATGTAGAACTGAGATATCGTCAAAGATACGTGGATTTAATTATGAATCAGGATGTACAAGAAACATTTATCCTTCGTTCAAAAATTATTCAATCCATGCGTGAATATTTAAACCAAAAATCTTTCTTAGAAGTAGAGACCCCTACACTTCATGCAATTGCGGGAGGTGCAGCTGCACGTCCGTTTATTACTCATCATAATGCATTGGACATGCAATTATATATGAGAATTGCGATAGAATTGCACCTTAAAAGATTAATTGTAGGTGGGATGGAGAAAGTTTACGAAATTGGACGAGTATATCGAAATGAAGGGATTTCTACACGTCATAACCCAGAATTCACTATGCTGGAGCTTTACGAAGCCTATGCAAATTTCGAAGATATTATGCAATTAACAGAGGAAATGATCGGACATATAGCTGAACAAGTTTTAGGTACAAAAGTAGTTGACTATCAAGGAGTTAAAGTTGATCTAGGCACTCCATGGAAAAGAATATCAATGGTAGATGCGATCAAAGATGTAGTGGGTGTAGATTTCAATATTCAAATGACGGATGAGGAAGCACATCAGCTTGCCAAAAAACACAATGTGAAAGTTGAACCAACGATGGCATTTGGACATATCGTAAATGAATTCTTTGAAACGTTTGTTGAAGAGACATTGATTCAACCTACATTTGTTTATGGACAACCTGTAGAAATTTCACCATTAGCTAAAAAGAACGAAGCAGATCCTAGATTTACAGATCGTTTTGAATTGTTTATCGTTGCTAGAGAACATGCGAATGCATTTACCGAGTTAAACGACCCAATAGATCAAAGAGAAAGATTTGAGTCTCAAATAAAAGAACGTGAGCAAGGAAATGACGAAGCTCATATGATGGATGATGATTTTATTAGAGCTTTAGAATATGGAATGCCACCTACAGGTGGGTTAGGGATTGGAATGGATCGACTTGTAATGTTATTAACTGATTCACCATCTATACGCGACGTATTATTATTTCCAACGATGAAAGAAAAGTAATCCATTATTATCTAATTCTTAGCACAAAATGTTCTCACTTTTTAGTGGGAACATTTTTTTTAAAAAAGTACTTGCATTATATAAAAGGATCATGTTATATTATTAAAGTCGCCGCTGAGACGGACGACAAAAACAAAAGAAAATGCTTGATAATAAGGCATTCTTTGCACCTTGAAAACTGAATAACGAGTGAACTTAAGGAGACCTGAAAGATTTTCAGGAATCC
>NZ_SIJC01000016.1 GCF_010078385.1 Chengkuizengella sediminis | reverse complement strand
TCTTTGTTACATGTTATATCCGGGTTCCCAAAAGTTTAAAACTTTTGAGCTATTTGTTTGGATTCCTGAATATCTTTCAGGTCTCCTTAAGTTCACTCGTTATTCAGTTTTCAAGGTGCAATTCTTTTTTAAAAGTGTCGTTGTTCTGTTTTTCAGCGACTCAATAATCATATAACATTTGGTTGTTTATTGTCAAGTGCTTTTTTAAAATTTGTTTTGTTCTGTCTTCATTCTCTTGCCTGCCGTTTTTCAGCGGCGAAAATAAATTTATCATAGAATAAAAAGCATGTCAACATGTTTTTTTAGTTTAATTCATCATCATTAACCTTACAGTATTGCAAGGATATAAAATCAAACATATCATTGAACTATGAAAGTATTATTTTGTATACTTTCTATTTATCGCATATTTTGAAAGTTGCTTAGGTGATGCAAGCCTTGCATACATGCGAAATATGACTTTATATCTAGCTTCAATAGCAGATTTCATCTGCTTGTCCAATTTCATATCTTTTAAATCCATTAACATTTCATCTAATTCTTTACGAAGTAGATAATCAATTTCTTGAGTTTCTCGGTCATTTAACAATATTCCTAACAATCTAAAACTACCTCCAATTTCCTTTTTAAGAAGATTTAGGTTAACTATTGTTTTAATGTTATGCTCAAATTTTACCTATTTTATGAATACTTTTTTAAACATTTTCAAATAAAAAATAAACTAACCTAATAGGATTGGGGTAATCGTTGATTCAATAATAGCTGCCAGCATTAGGACTGCAACAGTAAAAATGACCAAAGTAACTGAAAGCTTCATAAATGCTAAGAATTCACTTTTATTTTTAGCTCTTAAATTGTTATTTCCACTCTGAATAAGCCATTTCATAATCAGTACTCCCAATTTAATTCCATAAGCAGATGCAATTAATATGACTGGAATTTCAATATTCCATGAGGTAATATCCCTCTTAAAAAAAGCTCAAACACACCAAATTCTGATTCAGATTGCGGAACTAATTTAAAGACATATCCAATTAGCATCCCATTCATAAGCAAAGAAGCCACTGGAATTAATGAAAAGAAGAAACCACTGTATACCATAACTAAGGATGCCTGCACATTATTTTTAAAAATATAAATAAAACCAGCTAATTGGGAGTTATCACTACTTTCAATTTTTTCTCCTATTTCGCCAATTTTTAGTAATGCTGGCTGTAATAGTTGCTCTAGAACATCCGCTTTGAAACCAATCACTGCACCGATTACAAATAACAAAGTAGAAATATAGAAATATACCTTCATGTCTCTAAAGTTAACAAAGAGACTTTTAAAATTAATCACTTCTTTTAAGAAAAGAGATGTTTTCTCACTATTAGACTTCTTATCATTATTAGATGTTGATACATTATTGAATTCCTCTTCTTCATTAATTTTATTGTTTTCATCATTCATATCATACTTCCTCCTATAGGTTGTTTAACTTTTTGTACAAAGAGTGCATAAGTTTGTTGTACTAGCATACATTCTACTAATAAATAGTTTGAACGTTTGTCAATTGATTAGGGGGTAATACAATGAACTTCTTTTTAGTATTGAATGGAAAAAAATTGAAACAGTACTTCATTATTCTTGTTGCTGCAATATTTGCTGCGGGTATTATTTATTCTGAGAGTGAAAATATCGCTGTATTTTCTAATGTTTCAAACGAAGAACCTGCAGCCATCTATAGTGTAGACACAGAAAATAAGGTAATCGCTCTCACTTTCGATATCAGCTGGGGAGAGAGTAGACCTGATCCAATCATTGATATCCTAAAAGATAAGGACGTTAAAGCCACTTTCTTTCTATCTTCTCCATGGACAAGAGATCACCCTGAAATTGTAAAAGACATCGTGGATTCTGGATTTGAAATCGGTAGCCACGGACATAAACATAAAAATTATAGCACTTTTAGTGATGAAGAAATTCGAAAAGAAATACAAACGGCCCATAAAATCCTGTCAGAAGATACAGGAACTGTTCCAAATTTGATCCGCATGCCAAATGGTGACTTTGATAAAAGAGTATTAAACATTGCTAACGATTTAAATTATAAAGTAATTCAATGGGATACTGATTCAAGAGATTGGATGAACCCTGGTGTAGATCATATTATTAATCGAGTTGTTTCCAAAGCACATCCTGGAGATATCGTATTACTCCATGCTAGTGATTCATGCAAACAAACCCACCTTGCTCTGCCAACGATTATTGATCAACTAAGAGAAGAGGGATATAAATTTGTAACCGTATCAGAACTAATAAATCAATCCTCATTGGATAAAAACGAAGTTAAAGATCAGTCATAATCAATTTTATATAAATTAATTTATATAAAATAATGAGCCTATTTAGGCTCATTATTTTTTTATGATGCTAACCACTTTCGACAAATCGATTTTAGATATATGCTTCAATTTTGAATATTATTTTGCTTCTTCCCAACTAACTTATGTAATTTCATAATCTGCCAAATATTACAACACAAAAGTGGTACGACCATAATAAATGTTGAGTGTACATTATTTTCTCTTAGTGAAGGAACCGCTTCAATAATTGTCACAACAAATATAAAAAACACAGTGGGTGTAAAGGCATGAAAATTAGTTGCTTTACTTTTCAACCATGCGATAAATAAGGCTGCGACCAACATTAAAACAGGTAAAATAGAATAACCCAATATTCCTGCATTATTTTCCTCAAAGAAACTGTACCTCAAAATAATTACATCTAAAAATGTAATGACAATCAAAATCCACTGAATGATCTCCCACATTCCCTTTTTAGTGATCATCCCTTTTGCAATATAATTTAACATCATATAAGCAAAAAAACCCATTTGACTTAATACACTAAACATCAGTCCACTCAAAAAAATAAGGAAAATCACTTTAATATCTAGAGTAGGATCCAGTATCAATCCGGTTAATAAAGAAGTGACAGCCCCAATAAATAAAGTTGTAAAAAATAAATAAGTGTATTTTTTTAAGTTCAATCATTTCACCTCAAGTATAAGAATCGTGAATATTTCAATCTTATCCTAGCTATTGTACCAACCTAAATTCAAAAATGCCAACTAAAAATCATAAAGTTACGTAGAAATTCACATAATATAAATCACCTATATTAAACATGCTAACACCCTGATGTCATTATCTTTGATATTAAAGATGAAGGAGGTATAACAAACAAAATGGTGAAACTTATTAAAATTCTACTTTTCATCCTTCTTATTTGTCTTGCAACTAGTTGTGGTTCTGATGAATCTTCCGGAGGAACACAGGCCTATAAAGATACTAAATCTATGGTCTTGGATATACTTCAATCTGAAGATGGTAAGAAAATAATAACGGAAGCTTTAGAAAAAGATGATAATAAAAACGGTCCAAAGATGTTACAAAACTTACCAAAACAACAAAGTGAAGAGATAAAAGGAGCAGTAAAACTATTATTTACTGACCCTAGTTTCCCTAAGTACTTTGAAGACATGATGAAAAAAGATCCAAAGTTTGCTGGAGAGTTTGCTAAAACCATACAAGAACAAAACAAAGATATTCATAAAGAACTTTTAAAGGATCCTGAATATCAGACTCAGTTACTTGAAGTTATGAAAGACCCCGAATATAAAGATATGATATTTGAAATCATGAAAGGTAAAGAATACAGGAAACAAACTATGGCGATCATGCAAGATGCATTAAATAGTCCATTATTCAGGGTAGAATTAATGGACTTGTTAAAAAAAGCAATGGAGGAAGAAAGTAAACCAAAAGAAGAAAAGAAAAAAGAAGAGGAATAACACCCTCTTCTTTTTTAAGTATGAGTTACCTTTTTGTACGGTTAATTATACTGTCAGCTACTTCTAAATATGTTCTACCTATATCAGTTTCTTCTTTATAAACAGATGGGGAAAAATCTGGCTCCTGCGGATGATTATCAGGTGCTCCTAAAGGAATTTGGGCTAACAAATCAGTATGTAATTCCTCCGCTAATTTAGCGCCTCCACCTTTTCCATACACATAATCCTTTTCCCCGCACTTTCCGCATTGATAATAAGACATGTTTTCAACTACACCTAAAATCTCATGATTAGTATTTATAGCCATAGAACCAGCTCTTGCTGCAACAAAAGACGCCGTAGCATGTGGTGTAGTCACAATAACTTCTTTACTTTGCGGTATCATTTGATGTACATCCAAAGCTACATCACCTGTGCCAGGAGGGAGGTCTAACAACATGTAATCTAAGTCTCCCCATTGCACCTCTGAGAAAAAATTCTTTAACATTTTCCCCAACATTGGACCTCTCCAAATAACAGGAGCATTGTCTTCTACAAAAAATCCCATTGAAATGACCTTTACTCCATGACGCTCCACAGGAATGACTGTGTTTCCTTGCACTTCTGGTCGGTTCTCAATTCCCATCATATCTGGAATACTAAATCCATATATATCTGCATCAATAATACCTACTTTTTTACCTTTTCTAGCGAGTGCAACCGCTAAATTTACTGTAACTGTTGATTTTCCAACCCCACCCTTACCACTAGCAATAGCAATGAACTCTACATCTGCATCCTCATTCAATACTGCAGCCGAGATTGGTTGTGTATGTGGTTTAGGTGCTTGTTTTGGCGTTTCGTTTGGTTTGCCAGATAACTTATTTTGAACTTCTTTTCTTTCAAAATCTGTCATTTCTCTAAAACGTATATGTACTTGTCCCTCTGTTAAAACACTTAATAGCTCTTTTATCTCTGTTTCAATTTTCTGTACTGTTGCGTCTTCTTTATTTGAGAGTGCAACTGTAAGGTTAATAGATTGTTCTCTTATCATGAGATCACGAACTAAATTTAGGCTGACTAAACTTTGATTTAATTCGGGTTCTTTAACTTTCTTTAACAATTCAAATACACGTTCTCTTGTAATCATCTCTACACGCCCCTACTCTTCTCATATGTAATATGTATTTATGTGTTTTATTATAACATAAGATATAAATTCTATATGTTACTATACCTGATCCCCATCATAATATCGAAGAATCGCATGATATATTGACTCCGCAACTTTAAGCTGATATTCTTTACTCTTTAAAAGCTCTAATTCTTCTGGATTAGATAAAAAACCTGCTTCCACCAATGCAGATGTTATGTTCGTACTTTTTAACATAATTAATACATCTTTCGTTAATACTTCACGTGTGGTATTTAAGTTAGTTTTAAACTCATCTTGAAGCAATTTAGCCAATCTCTGACTTTCTTCTGATTTTGAATGATAGAAAGTTTGAGCCCCATACCATTGACTGGATGGAATACTATTTAAATGAATACTAACTAATAAATTCGCATCACTTTCGTTAATCAATTTTAATCTGTTATTAAAATCTATCCTCTTTTTATTTTTTGTGGCATTTCCCTTTAAGTCTGCATCTGTTTCTCTTGTCATGATCACAAATGCACCTGCTTCTTGCAAATAATCCCTTAAATACAATGAAATACTTAAGTTTACCGTCTTTTCAAGCAATGATCCATCTTTACTAACGGCACCTACATCAAACCCCCCATGCCCTGGGTCAATTGCAATAGTCTGACCTGATAAAGAAGATGAACTTCCAGTCCATGTCAGAACCTTTGGATAACTTTTGTATAAAATTGAAATTGTTATTACTAATAATAACAATATGAAAAACAATTTCGATATTCTTAGGTCCCTTATCACTTCTCTTATTTTTCCCTTAAACATAAAAAACACCCCACTCCATATGACTTATATATCTATATGGAGTAGGGTGGACAAATATTACATGAAGTAAACATGTTATTTATGTCTAGTTCATGTTTTTGTTTTTTGATTAGTAGTGTTATTTCGAAGAAACTAAGTTGTTTTCTGACATGCCCTCAATTAATACTTTTGCAACCTCCGGTCGAGAAAACTCTGGAGGAGGACAATTCCCTTCTCTTAACATCGCTCTTACCTTTGTACCTGATAAATGAAGATGTTCTGATTTGTCATGTGGACAAGTTTTACTTGAAGCCATATTGCCACATTTTTTACAATAAAAACTATGTTCAAAAAAGAGTGGGGTAATTCCAATCTCTTCGCCTGTAAATTGACTAAAAATCGCCTGCGCTTCATAGGTACCATAATAATCCCCAACACCTGCATGATCTCTACCCACTATAAAATGTGTACAACCGTAATTTTTTCGTACAAGTGCATGGAAAATCGCCTCTCTAGGTCCTGCATATCTCATTGCAGCAGGGAATACACCCAAATGGACTCGATCTTGCGGGTAGTAGTTTTCCAGTAAAACAAGATAACTTTTCATACGTACATCTGCGGAAATATCATCCGATTTTGTTTCTCCAACTAATGGGTTTAAAAACAAACCGTCTACAATTTCCATTGCACTTTTTTGAATATATTCATGTGCGCGGTGTACAGGGTTTCTTGTTTGAAATCCACATACAGTTTTCCAACCTTTTTGTTCAAAAAGAGCTCTAGTTTGAACAGGATCAAAATAAAATTCATTAAATTTTTCTGGCTGTGGTCTATTTAATACCTGTATTGCTCCCCCTACATAAGTAGACGATTTTGTATATAATTTTTGTACACCTGGATGTTCATTTTCACTTGTCTTAAACACTTTTTCTGCTTCTAAAGATTGATCAACATCATAAATACTTTCTATTTGAATAACAGCATAAGGAATACCATCTTGCTCTCCTATCAAAGCAGCTTGTTTTCCAATTTCTAAATGTCCTACAATTTCTTTATCCACACCTAATGTGATAGGTATACTCCATACTGTACCATTAGCTAGACGCATGTTTTCAACAACAGATTTGTAATCGTCTTCGTTAAAAAATCCAGTTAAAGGAGAAAATGCTCCTACACCGATAAGGTCAATATCAGATATTGCCCAGGTATTTACTTTAATTTGGGGTAATAAAGGAACAAGTTTTAACAAGTCTTCTCTTTCTTGCCCTGTAACCAAGCGATTGATTAGTTCGCCTCCATGAGCATTAATCGTCATTTAACAGCTCTCCTTAAGATTTATTTTTGTATTACTTGTGTAAACCGCACTCCGTTTTACTTGTATCTGACCAACGCCCCGCTCTTGGATCTTCACCTGGTTGAACCTGACGAGTACAATACAAACACCCGATGCTCGGATAGTTTTGATCATGTAAAGGATTATAAATCACATCATTTTCACGAATATAACTCCAAACATCTTCAGTTGTCCAGCTTGCTAATGGATTAAACTTAACTAATCCAAACTTGTTATCATACTCTACCTTTTTAGAGTTGGCTCTAGTAGGAGCTTGATCTCTCCGAATCCCTGTAATCCATGCATCGTACTTCCCTAAAATATTAGTTAAAGGCTGAACTTTCCTAATGTCACAGCATTTATCTGGACTTGTTTCCCAAAGTTTTTCACCATACTGTTCAACTTGCTCTTCAGGTGTTATTTCTGGTTGAACTCGTACTAGTTTAATTCCCTCATAACGCTCTTTAATTTTTTCAATTGTCTCGTAAGTTTCTTTAAAATGAAAATCCGTATCTAAATAAAAAATATCTACTTCAGGATTTGTTTTGTATAACATGTCAACCAATACAACATCCTCAGCACCAAAGCTACTCGCTAAAGTGATGCTTGGGAATGTTTCTGCTGCATATTTTATTAACTCATGTGGTGTTTTTTCTTCAAATTCTATACTTGCTTTTTCTATTAATGATTCCTTCTCCAGTAAATTCATTAAAATGAACCTCCATTTATTAATTCCAAGTAAATCGATATGAATTATTAACTTATCTTTTAATTATAAAAATTTTATATAGAATGTCAATATTTTTTTATAAATAAAATTCCTTAAGTAATAAAATTGATTTAAAATAGGAAATATACCCATAAAATCACATATGAAATATATAGTATGCATCTGAATTGATTAATGGTATGAAAACTGAAATTCATCAATAAAACAAAAAACATAAAAAAAATCGCCGATTGGCGAGCCTCAAAGACAAAGACAGAGGGAAAGTATCCAGATTCGTGGGTGAACTGATGTCGGAGTTTCCAGAAGGATGTAGTAACTAATGATTGACCGTGTTCAGGACGTGCTGATCCATCGATGATCACATGGACGCGACAGTATAATAAATGAGAGTCGGTTTACATTGTTACTTTTCTTATTAAAAATTAAAGTGCAAAAAAACCAGTGTTGTAAAAACAACACTGGTTTTTTATTTGAAATAATATTAACGTTTTGAGAATTGTGGAGCACGACGTGCTGCTTTTAATCCATACTTCTTACGTTCCTTCATACGTGGGTCACGTGTTAAGAACCCAGCTTTTTTAAGTTCAGAACGATATTCAGGATCAACTTTTAATAATGCACGAGAAATTCCATGACGAATTGCTCCAGCTTGACCAGAATAACCACCACCATGAGTGTTAACTAAAACATCATAATTACCAAGTGTTTCAGTTAAATTTAATGGTTGTTTTACGATTAATTTTAAAGTTTCTAAACCAAAATATTGATTGATATCTTCATTATTAATGATTATACGTCCCTCACCAGGAACTAAACGAACACGTGCAACAGAATTTTTACGTCGACCTGTTCCGTAGTATTGTACTTGTGCCACGAATCTAACCTCCCTTTATATTATCCTCGTAGTTCATAAACTTCAGGTTGTTGAGCTTCATGCGGATGTTCGCTTCCAGCATAAACCTTTAATTTTAACTTCATTTTTTCACCTAAACGATTTTTAGGTAACATGCCATGTACTGCAAGTTCCATCATCTTTTCAGGTTTTTTCTCTAACATTTCTCCAGCTGTTGTTACTTTTAATCCACCTGGATGCATAGAGTGACGGTAATACTTCTTGTCCGTTAATTTTTTACCTGTTAATACGATTTTTTCTGCATTGATGATGATAACAAAATCACCTGTATCTAAATGCGGTGTAAATTGAGGTTTATGTTTACCGCGAATAAGAGTTGCTGCTTCACTCGCTAAACGTCCTAATGTTTTACCAGTCGCATCAATGATGAACCATTTACGTTCAATTTCATTTGGCTTCGCCATATAAGTAGTACGCACTGTATATCCTCCTTTAATTGTTAAAACAGTAACTAAATCACTATTTAAACAATGAAATCTATTCATTTATATTTCATTTAAATTTATAATTGAGGTCATTCTTTAACTCGGGGCGTGGGATGCCAGCTAAAGAACACCAATAATCACTATACTATATTATAAGTGCAGAATCAAGAAGAATATTATTTTTTACAACATTTTCTTATCAATGCAATCATATTGAACTTCCCATAAAGTCAATCCATCTGGTAAAGCAGTAGGACCTGCCTTTAATCGATTTTTTGCATTTAATATGATTATCATATCTTCACTTTTCTTTTTTCCTGCCCCAATTTCTAATAATGTACCTACAATGATTCGAACCATCTGACGTAAAAAGCCACTGCCCGAAATCTTAATATCAATTCTATGTTCTAGATCTGAGTGTTTGTGCTCCTCTAGAGTAGCTTGATGAATTGTCCTTATATGTGAAGTTTTATCTGATTTTAAAGAACAAAAAGATGTAAAATCATGCTCCCCTACAATCGCTTCTAAGGCTGTCTTCATCTCTTTTACATTAAGTTTTCTAGGGTAATGTAATTGATATTTTTGTCTAAAAACGTCCTTATACCGATGGTTATTAATGGAGTATACATACGTTTTTGATTTTGCATATTTTCTTGCATGAAAGTCAAGAGGCACATCAAATGCTGCACGGGCAATGATATCCTTAGGTAACCAATCATTGATTGCCAAACACCATCGTTTTGATGGGATGGACGAATTTGTTTGAAAGTTAAAAACTTGAGCTCTTGCGTGAACACCTGAATCGGTACGCCCAGAGCTAATAATTTTAATATTCTCTCCTGTAATCCTTTGAAGCTTTTCTTCAATGACATCTTGTATTGTTTTTTGGTTAATTTGTGTTTGAAACCCGCTATAAGATGTTCCATCATAACTTACAATCATACAAATGTTCCGCATAATACCTCCGGTGATACTTTTAAAACATAATCAAATTGGTACTTTTAAAACTTCCAGCTTTAAATCAAGGTTTATAAAGTCTCGCTTTCAGCACCGAGAAGGTTGAATGATTCTTTAAGAAGGAGGAGCACAGTGTAGGTAAACCTACATGAGCACCGGACTTTCAGTTCATGGATGAACTGATGTCGATGTTCAACACAAGGATGTGTTGTGATTTTAGTCGACCTACATTCTTAAGATTCGATGTCGATTAAGCTACTTTGATTCACTGCGTGATCCCTACTTAAAACCAGTCACATCCTTGTGACTAACGTAGGATCAGCACATCCTGTGCTGACAAAGTGATACTTTTTAAACTTCCTCTAAGAGGAACGAAAAAAAGGGCTTCATCAGAATATAATTCTGTCCACCCTTTTACTTCTGTTTTTTACGCCTGATCCACTAATTCCAAATAAACCATAGGAGCAGCATCTCCTCTGCGAGGTCCAAGTTTTAGAATGCGAGTGTATCCACCTGGGCGCTCAGAGTAACGAGTGGCTAATTCAGAAAATAGCTTTTGTAGAACTTCCTGATCGCCAGCTTGCTCTCTACGAACAAACGCAGCAGCTTGACGACGAGCAGGAAGGTCTCCCTTTTTAGCTAATGTAATCATCTTTTCAGCAATTGAGCGAACTTCCTTTGCTTTCGCTTCAGTTGTTTGAATACGTTCATTAATAAAAAGATCAGTTACTAAATCACGGAATAAAGCTTTACGTTGACTAGAGTTTCGTCCTAGTTTTTGATATGCCATGTTCTCTTCCCTCCTTTTGTTGTTTGATCGTGTTAGTATTATTCTTCAGTGCGTAATCCTAAAGCCAGTTCAGCTAATTTTTCTTGGACTTCCTCCAAGGATTTACGTCCGAGGTTTCTAACTTTCATCATATCCTCTTCCGTTTTTGTAATTAACTCTTGAACTGTATTTATTCCGGCACGTTTTAGACAGTTGTAAGAACGAACAGATAGATCTAGTTCCTCGATTGTCATCTCCAGAACTTTTTCTTTCTTGTCCTCTTCTTTTTCAACCATAATTTCTACTTCTTTTACTTCATCAGTAAGTCCCACAAATAACATTAAATGTTCATTCATGATTTTAGCACCTAAACTTACTGATTCCTCAGGACGGATACTGCCATCGGTCCAAACTTCGAGGGTCAATTTATCATAGTTTGTGACTTGACCGACACGAGTATTCTCAACTTTATAGTTTACTCTAGTAATCGGAGTAAAAATAGAATCCGTTGGAATAACTCCAATTGGCTGTCCTTCTGATTTGTTATTATCCGCAGTTACATATCCGCGCCCTTTATTGGCAAAGATACGCATGTGCAATCTTGCACCTGACGATAAGGTAGCAATGTGTAGATCAGGATTTAAGATTTCAACATCACTATCTGCACGAATATCTCCTGCTAATATGTCACCTTCACCATCGGCATCAATTTCAAGAATTTTTTCTTCATCTGAATGAATTTTCAAAGATAGTCCCTTAAGGTTAAGAATAACTTCCGTTACATCTTCCATAACCCCAGGGATCGTTGAAAACTCATGAAGTACTCCATCAATTTGTACTGATGATACTGCAGCACCTGGAAGTGAGGACAATAAAATCCGACGTAATGAATTACCTAATGTAGTTCCATACCCGCGCTCTAATGGTTCTACAACAAACTTTCCATAGGCTCCGTCTTCACTTACAGATACTGTTTCAATTTTTGGTTTTTCAATTTCTATCATAAAAATGAACCCTCCTTCAAAACGTCGTTAAAAATGGATCACCATAAATCATTAAACTTTGTAGTATTCCAATCCTCTACAATTATTATTCACTCGTATAGGATAATTATACCACTCATTCATCCATGTTTACACACGACGACGTTTTGGTGGACGACATCCGTTATGTGGAATTGGAGTCACATCTTTAATCATGCTAACTTCTAATCCAGCAGCTTGTAAAGAACGAATAGCAGCTTCACGTCCTGCGCCTGGACCTTTCACCATGACTTCAACATGTTTCATTCCATGCTCCATTGCTGATTTCGCAGCAGCTTCTGCAGCCATTTGCGCAGCAAACGGAGTGCTTTTTTTAGAACCTTTAAAACCTAAATTACCTGCACTTGCCCAAGAAACTGCATTACCATGCGGATCTGTAATCGTTACAATTGTATTATTAAAAGTGGAACGGACATGTGCAACTCCATTTTCAATATTTTTACGATCACGGCGTTTGGTACGTGCCACTTTTGTTTTAGGTTTTGCCATCTTTATCCCTCCTTTTTATTTATTATTTTTTCTTATTCGCAACTGTTCTACGAGGACCTTTACGTGTACGTGCATTCGTTTTTGTCTTCTGACCTCTAACAGGTAAACCGCGACGATGACGAATTCCACGATAACAACCGATTTCCATAAGGCGTTTAACATTTAGAGCAATCTCTCTACGAAGATCTCCTTCTACCTTAATTTGATCAATAGCATCACGTAATTTACTTACTTCGTCCTCTGTTAGATCACGAACACGAGTATCAGCATTTAATCCTGATTCACTAATAATTTTTTGCGCAGTAGTAGTTCCGATACCATATATATAAGTTAGCGCAATTACAATTCGTTTATCACGAGGTAAATCTACACCAGCAATACGAGCCATAACTTAGCGAACACCTCCTATTATCCTTGTTTTTGTTTATGTTTTGGATTTTGACAGATTACCATCACATTTCCATTGCGTCGAATGACTTTACATTTTTCACAAATCGGCTTGACCGATGGTCTTACCTTCATATTCATTCCCTCCTAAGAGATTTACAAACGTAAAATCCTCATTATTTCCGATAAGTGATACGTCCCCTTGAAAGATCATATGGGGAGAGCTGTATGACCACTCTGTCTCCTGTTAAAATACGAATAAAATTCATTCTTAGTTTGCCTGATATATGAGCAAGTATTTCATGTCCATTTTCGAGTTCAACTCTAAACATCGCATTCGGTAAAGGTTCAATCACAGTTCCTTCAACTTCAATTACATCTTCCTTGGCCACAATCATTCTCCTTTCAAGTCTTCATCAGTTTGAATGTTTTCTAAATGTCGACTAATAGAAAATCGTAATTTCCCATTTGTAACTCTACCCGTCTCATTCAAACTGTTAACTACTTCATTACTAATTTCATCCTGCAATTCAAGATGAAGAATGTTTTTCTTTTTCGGATTATCAAATTTGCGTTTATCACCGTCAGCAATAAGCACATATCGCTCATCCACTACATCGATTATTACAGCATATTTATCACTGTCTCTACCACGAATCACTTTTGCTATTTGACCCAACCTAGGTATACTCGATTCATCCACTCTAATATCACCTACATATCAACCTTGGTTAATATCTCATAACCATCAGTTGTAATCGCAATTGTATGCTCAAAGTGTGCACATAATGTTCCATCTGTACTAACAACTGTCCAATCGTCATCCAACGTTTTGACAAAACGCTCACCTGCGACAACCATCGGTTCAATAGCCAATACCATACCAGGTTTCAAACGAGGTCCTCTGTTTGGTAGACCGAAGTTTGGGATCTGTGGTTCTTCATGTAGATTGGCTCCTATGCCATGCCCGACATATTCTCTAACAACAGAAAAACCTTCATCTTCAATGCATTTTTGAATAGCATGTGAGATCGTATATAAACGAACATCTGATTTGGCTTCTTCTAAGCCTGCATATAATGATTTTTCAGTGACATCTAACAGCCTCTGTGCTTCATTTGATATGCTGCCTACAGGATAGGTCCAAGCAGAATCACCATGATACCCATTGTACTCAGCACCAATATCAATGCTAATGATATCACCTTCATTTAATACTCTTTCACTAGGAAAACCATGTACCAATTCTTCATTTACTGAAGCACATACACTGGCAGGAAAGCCATTATAACCTTTAAAGGAAGGCGATGCATTCTGATTGCCAATAAATTTTTCAGCGATTCGGTCAATCTCTAATGTCGTAATACCCGGCTGAATCACTTTCGCAATTTCACGATGAGTTTCTGCTACGATACGACCTGCCTCACGCATATAATTTAATTCTGCTTCAGATTTGCAAATGATCATTTATTTTGACCTCTCATTAAAGAAATGATATCACCAGTAACTTCATCAATGGATTGTTCTCCATCTACCTGTCTCAATAAATCTTTTTTATCATAAAAATCAAGCAATGGAGCCGTTTTACTCATATATTCATCAAGGCGCGTTCCTACCTTTTCCTCTGTATCATCTGAACGTTGATACAATTCACCAGAACATTTGTCACATACATTTTCTTGTTTTGGTGGATTAAATATTACATGGTAGGTAGAACCACAATTTTTACAAATTCTACGCCCAGTTAATCTTGCTAACAGAAACTCGCGGTTAACAGAAAGATTAATCACATGATTTATCGTTTTTCCATTTACTTTTAAAAACTCGTCTAACGCTTCTGCTTGTGGAATTGTTCTTGGAAAACCATCCAAGAGGAAACCATTGTTGCAATCTTCCTGCAACAAACGTTCAGTGACAATTCCAATCGTTATTTCATCAGGAACTAAAAGTCCTTGATCTACATATTCTTTAGCTTTCAATCCTAGTGAAGTGCCTTGACTCATAGCCAAGCGAAAGGCATCCCCAGTAGAGATATGAGGAATGTTTAATTCTTCTACAATCCTCTCGGCTTGAGTCCCTTTACCTGCACCAGGAGGACCCATGAAAATAATATTCACTTATGATAACCTCCTATTTGCTGACCACACAGACACTTACTTATTAATGAAACCTTTGTAGTGTCGTTTAATTAACTGACTTTCTACTTGTTTCATTGTTTCAAGACCAACACCTACTACGATAAGTAATGATGTTCCACCAATCGTTACTGATGCTGGTAAGCCTGCTATTTTAATAAATATTACAGGTAAAATAGAAATTAATGCTAAGAAGATAGCACCTGATAATGTGATTCTAGTCATCAATTTCGTAATATATGCGGCCGTTGTTTTCCCTGGTCGTATACCTGGAATATAACCACCGTTTTTCTTCATTTGATCTGCCATTTGCACTGGATTTATTTGTACAAATGTATAGAAGTAAGTAAACCCTATAATCAGTACAACATATAAAAACATGCCAAGTGGTTGATCATAATATAAATTTGCTAAAATCCAATCTGCTACTCCATTGCCTGCGAAAAAGCTAGCAATTGTAGTAGGGAAGATAATTAGTGATAATGCAAAAATAACAGGAATTACCCCTGCAGCATTAACCTTTAATGGAATATGAGTAGATTGACCACCATACATTTTTCTTCCTACAACACGTTTCGCATATTGAACAGGAATTCTACGAACCCCTTGTTGAACAAAGATTACGCCAACTACAATTAATAAAACTGAAATTAGAATTAAAACTAGTTTCAATACACTTAAAAACATAGTAACGTCTTCTGCAACAAAAAGAGAAGTATATATTTGTTTTGACATATCAGGAATACCTGCAACGATACCAGCAAAGATAATAATGGAAATTCCATTACCAATCCCTTTTTCAGTGATTTGCTCACCAATCCACATTAAAAATGCTGTACCAGCAGTTAATACAATCGCAATAATCGTGTAAATCATAAAGCTTGGATTAATAACCATGTTATACTGTGTGTTAAATCCAATAGATAAACCATATGCTTGAACTAAACCTAATATGATCGTTCCATATCTTGTTACCTGAGCCAATTTTCTTTTTCCAGCTTCGCCTTCTTTTGCCCACTGTACAAATTTAGGAATAACATCCATCGTCAACAATTGAACGATAATGGAAGCCGTAATGTAAGGCATGATTCCCATTGCAAAGATAGAGAAATTAAACAACGCTCCACCAGAAAAAGTATTGATCAAACCGAATATACCTTCTTGAGCTTCACCAAAGCTCTTTAGTGCATCAACATTAATGTTCGGTACTGGTATGAAACTACCAACTCTAAAAACAATTAATATTAATAAAGTGAATAGAATTTTTTTACGTAAATCTTCAACCTTCATGATATTCGAAATTGTTCTAAACATTAAATCACCTCGGTTTTGCCGCCAGCAGCTTCGATCTTAGCCACGGCAGTTTGAGAAAACTTATTTGCTTTAACTGAAAGACTTACAGTAATCTCGCCAGTTCCTAAAATTTTGATTCCGCTTTTTGCATTTTTAACAATTCCGGATTCTTTTAATGTTTCAGGAGTAATTTCGGTACCTGCCGCAAACTTGTTCAACTCATCCACGTTAACTACTGCATATTCTTTACGGTGAATGTTAGTGAACCCTCGTTTAGGTAAACGATTAAAGATCGGGTTTTGTCCACCTTCAAATCCTGGGCGAACTCCGCCACCAGAACGTGAATTTTGTCCTTTATGTCCACGACCAGCAGTTTTTCCTTTACCACTTCCAGTACCTCGTCCTACACGCTTACGAGTATGACGTGATCCTGGAGCTGGAGATAGTTCGTGTAGTTTCATTGTCGCACCTCCTTAATTGATTCATATGGTTATTTCAGGTTGATGCTTATATTTCTTTAACTTCGATTAAATGAGCAACTTTTTTAACCATTCCTCTTATTGCCGGATTGTCTGGTTGAACTACAGATGAGTTTAATTTTCCTAAACCCAACGTTTTAACTGTAACTCTTTGATCCTCCGGACGACCAATCAAACTACGTTTGAGGGTAATTTCAATTTTATTCGCCAAAATGTTCCCCTCCTAACCTAAAATTTCTTTTACAGTTTTACCACGTAATTTTGCAACATCTTCAACTCTTTTTAAACGTCCTAAACCTTCAAGTGTTGCATTCACCATGTTAATGGGATTAGAAGAACCTAAAGATTTTGTTAGGATATCTCCTACACCTGCAAGTTCTAATACCGCACGAACAGGACCGCCTGCAATAACACCTGTACCTTTTGATGCTGGTTTTAATAATACTTTACCTGCACCAAAGCGACCTGTTACTAAATGTGGAATACTAGTGTCAATAATCGGTACTTTAACTAAATTCTTCTTAGCATCGTCAATTCCTTTTCTTATTGCATCTGGAACTTCAGAAGCTTTACCGATTCCTGCACCTACCCAGCCGTTTCCATCTCCTACAACAACTAATGCACTGAAACTAAAACGACGTCCACCTTTAACTACTTTAGCAACTCGATTTATATTAACGACTTTTTCGTTTAATTCTAAAGCATTGGGATCTACGCGCAAAGGATAAACCTCCTTGTAATCAATTTTTTAAAAATCTAACCCAGCTTCTCTAGCAGCATCAGCTAATGCCTTCACTCTGCCATGATAAATATATCCGCCGCGGTCAAAAACAACTTCTTCAATTCCTTTTTCTTTCGCTTTCTTCGCAACTAGTTCTCCTACTTTTTTTGCAGACTCAACATTTCCACCGTTTGAGATTTCGATGCCTTTATCTAAAGTAGAAGCTGAAACTAATGTGACACCATTGATGTCATCAATAACCTGTGCATAAATATGTTTTGAAGAACGAAAAACACATAAGCGAGGTTTTAAAGTCGTTCCATTTATTTTTTTCCGAACACGAAGATGTCTTTTTAAACGCATTTTGTTTTTATTAGGTTTAGTGATCATACCGTTAACACTCCCTTCTGAATAATGTTAACAAAAGACTTTATGCGATTTTATTATTTACCTGTTTTACCTTCTTTACGAAGAATACGCTCATTTTCGTATTTAATCCCTTTACCTTTATAAGGTTCAGGCTCACGTACAGAACGAATATTTGCAGCAACTGCGCCTACACGCTCTTTGTCAATTCCTTTTACGATAATTTTCGTGTTTGAAGGAACATCAAATTCGATACCAGTTTCTGGTTCGATTTCAACTGGATGTGAATAACCTACGTTAAGAACAATCTTTTTCCCAGATTTGTTTACTCGGTATCCAACACCTACAAGATCTAAAGATTTTGTAAATCCTTCAGTTACTCCACTTACCATGTTAGAAATGACACTACGAGTTGTTCCATGTAAAGAACGATGCAATTTATTATCAGAAGGACGTTCAACACGAACTTCCTTTTCCTCTACGATAACATTCATATCTTTATGAAAGTCTCTTGAAAGCTCACCTTTTGGTCCCTTAACTTGAATTGATTTATCTTTTAAATTAATTGTAACTCCGTTTGGAATTTCAATTACTTTTTTTCCAATTCTAGACATGTTGTTTACACCTCCGTTCGTACAAAAGAATTCATTTTTACCATACGTAACATAATACTTCTCCACCTGATTTAGCTTGACGAGCACCTTTATCGCTCATTAAACCTTTGGAAGTAGAGATGATTGCAATCCCTAAACCACCAAGAACACGTGGTAATTGTTCATTTTTAGCATAAACGCGTAACCCTGGTTTACTGATTCTTTTCAATCCAGTAATAACACGTTCATTTTCAATTCCATATTTCAAGAAAATACGGATCAATCCTTGTTTATTATCATCTATATACTCAGCATCTCGGATAAAACCTTCACTTTTTAAAATTTCAGCAATATCCTTTTTAATTTTTGATGCTGGAATTTCTACCGTTTCATGACGAACAGTATTTGCGTTACGAATACGTGTTAACATATCAGCAATTGGATCTGACATAGACATATTAAGTAACCTCCTTCCCGAAATAGGTTATTACCAGCTTGCTTTTTTAACACCTGGGATTTGACCTTTGTATGCTAACTCACGAAAACAAATTCTACATATTTTAAACTTACGTAAAACGGAATGCGGTCTTCCGCAACGTTCACAACGTGTATATGCACGTACTTTAAATTTTGGTTTACGTTTTTGCTTAACGACCATCGAAGTTTTGGCCACTTGTATACACCTCCGATATTGGATTCTTCTAAGCAATCCGATTTTTAATGTGGTTCCTTTATTTTGCGAAAGGCATTCCAACTTGTGCTAGTAATTCTCTAGCTTCTTCATCAGTATTGGCTGTAGTTACTACTACAATATCCATACCGCGTACTTTATCAATTTGATCATATTCAATCTCTGGGAATATGATTTGCTCTTTTAGTCCTAAAGTATAGTTTCCTCTACCATCAAATGACTTTTTAGATACACCACGGAAGTCACGTACACGAGGTAAAGTAACATTTACTAATTTATCTAAAAAGTGATACATGCGATTACCACGTAGAGTAACTTTTACTCCAATTGGCATTCCTTCACGAAGTTTAAATCCAGCAATTGATTTCTTTGCTTTGGTAATTACTGGTTTTTGACCTGTAATAGTTTGCAAATCTTCAACAGCGGAATCTAAAATTTTTGAATTTGAGATCGCTTCACCGACTCCCATATTCACAACAATCTTCTCGATTTTAGGAACTTGCATCACTGTAGTGTAGTTAAACTTTTGAATTAAAGATGGTGTTATTTCGTTTAAATAACGATCCTTTAATCTAGCTGCCATGATTGTTTTAACCTCCTTCCTGCAAACGATTAGTCAATCACTTGACCTGATTTCTTTGCCACACGAACCTTTTTCCCATTATCCAATACTTTATGACCAATACGAGTTGGTTTTCCGGTCTTTGGATCTGCCAACATCACGTTAGAAACATGAATGGGAGCCTCTTGTGTTATAATCCCGCCTTGTGGATTATCTTGACTTGGTCTAGCATGTTTTTTTATCAAGTTTACTCCTTCAACAAGCACTTTGTTTTGTCTAGGTATAGCTTGAATGATGCGTCCTTTTTTACCTTTATCTTTACCAGCGATAACAATCACTGTGTCTTCCTTTTTTACGTGTAATTTATTGTTATGACTCTCTAATTTTTTTGGCTTTGGCATCTCTTCTTTACACCTCCTGGCTTTTAAAAGCTATTTTCATTAAATTACTTCTGGAGCTAGAGATACAATCTTCATGTAATTCCGATCACGAAGTTCACGTGCTACAGGACCAAAGATACGTGTTCCTCTCGGACTCTTATCATCTTTAATAAGTACTGCAGCATTTTCATCAAAAGTAATATATGAACCATCATTACGTCTAGATCCTCGTTTAGTACGAACTATAACGGCTCTAACGACATCACCTTTTTTGACAACTCCACCTGGCGTTGCTTGTTTGACTGAACAAACAATCATATCTCCGATGTTAGCTGTACGACGTCCAGTACCACCTAACACTCGAATACACATTAATTCTTTTGCACCAGAGTTATCAGCACCTTTTAAGCGAGTAAATGCTTGGATCATGTTAGTCCCTCCTTCCGTCTATCATACGTGCTTATATAATTACAGCTTTTTCAGTAATCTCTACTAATCTCCAGCGCTTATCTTTTGATAGCGGACGAGTCTCCATGATTTTAACCGTATCACCGATTTTAGCTTCGTTGTTCTCATCATGCGCTTTGAATTTTTTAGTAACCTTTAGTCTTTTATGATAAAGAGAGTGTTTTTTATAAGTTTCCACAGCAACAACAACTGTTTTGTCCATTTTATCGCTGACTACTTTACCAATTTGGACTCTGCGATCATTACGTTCACTCATTCAGTGCCCTCCTCTCTGGATATATCATACAGTCTTTTCACTGTGTTAATTAATCCCAAGTTCTCTTTCTCTTAGAACCGTTTTAGCGCGTGCAATTGCTTTACGAACGATTCTTATTTGTCCAGGGTTATCAAGTTGACCAGTAGCCATTTGAAAACGAAGGTTAAAAAGCTCTTCTTTAAAACCTGTAATTTTTTGCTCTATCTCAGCAGTGGTTAAGTTACGAAAATCATTAGCTTTCATTTACTTCACCACCCGTTTCTTTGCGTTTAACAAAAATCGTTTTGCAAGGTAATTTATGAGATGCAAGTCTCAATGCTTCACGAGCAACTTCCTCTTCCACACCTGCAATTTCAAATAATACCTTACCAGGTTTAACAACTGCAACCCATTTCTCAACGTTACCTTTACCACTACCCATACGAACTTCTAACGGCTTAGCAGTAACCGGTTTAGCAGGGAAAATTTTGATCCATACTTTACCACCACGTTTCATATAACGTGTCATTGCAATACGAGCTGCTTCAATTTGACGGTTTGTAATCCAACAAGCTGTTGTTGCTTGAATACCGTATTCACCGAAAGCAACCTCAGTACCACCTTTTGCACGTCCTTTAAGAGAACCGCGATGCTCTTTACGATGTTTTGTACGTTTAGGCATTAACATGTTTAGTTGCCTCCTTCCTGAGAAGCTCTTTTCTTCGCAGGTGGTAATACTTCACCGCGATAGATCCAAACCTTTACACCAAGACGACCATATGTTGTATGAGCTTCAGCAGTACCGTAATCGATATCCGCACGTAGAGTATGAAGAGGAACAGTTCCTTCACTATACCCTTCGCTTCTAGCGATTTCAGCACCACCAAGACGTCCGCTGACCATTGTTTTAATTCCTTTTGCGCCTGAACGCATTGATCTTTGGATCGCTTGTTTCATTGCACGACGGAAAGAAACACGACGTTCTAGTTGTTGTGCAATATTTTCAGCAACTAGTGTTGCTACAACATCTGGGTTTTTAATTTCAGTAATATTAATGTGAACTTTTTTATTCGTTAACTTTGTAATTTGGTTACGAAGGTTTTCTACTTCAGATCCACCTTTACCAATAACCATACCAGGTTTTGCAGTGTGAATTGTTATGTTTACTCGATTTGCAGCACGTTCAATATCGAAATGAGAAACTGCAGAATCTTGTAATTTTTGTTTTAAATAATCACGAATTTTCACGTCTTCTACTAGGTAATCTCCATACTCTTTATCAGCGTACCATTTGGATTCCCAGTCTCTGATTACTCCGACTCTTAAGCCAATTGGGCTTACCTTTTGTCCCACACGTCATCCCTCCTTATGATTTATTTTCAGTAACCACTAATGTGATGTGGCTAGTACGTTTATTTATACGAGACGCACGTCCCATTGCACGTGGTCTGAATCTTTTCATGATTGGACCTGCATTAACATATGCTTCGCTAACTACCAAGCTATTTGGATCCATTTCATAATTGTGCTCTGCATTTGCAATAGCTGAGTTTAAGACTTTTTCAATAACTGGTGAAGATGCTTTTGGTGTATGTCTTAAGATAGAAATCGCTTCACCAACTTCCTTCCCACGAATTAAGTCAATAACCAACTTAACTTTACGAGGAGCAATACGAATATATTTCGCTTGTGCTTTTGCTTGCATGGAAGTAAAACCTCCTCTCAAACAATGTTCAATTTTTTTATAGATTTATTTATCTTTTTCCTGTTTTCTTATCATCATCATGACCTCTAAAAGTACGAGTTGGAGCAAATTCACCTAATTTATGTCCAACCATATCCTCAGTCACATAAACCGGAACATGTTTACGACCATCATACACACCAAATGTATGACCAACAAATTGCGGAAAAATCGTTGAGCGGCGAGACCATGTTCTAATGACTACTTTTTTCTTAGATTGATCAGCTTCTTCAACTTTTTTCAATAAGTACTCATCTACAAATGGCCCTTTTTTTAAGCTACGTCCCATTTATGATCCTCCCTTCCTGCAAAATAATTATTTCTGCTTACGTCTACGAACGATATATTTATCTGAAGCTTTGTTTTTGTTACGAGTTTTGTAACCCAATGTCGGTTTACCCCATGGTGACATTGGAGACTTACGTCCGATTGGTGATTTACCTTCACCACCACCGTGTGGATGGTCATTCGGGTTCATTACAGATCCACGAACAGTAGGTCTTTTACCTAACCAACGTGTACGACCCGCTTTACCAATGTTCACAAGTTCATGATCTTCGTTACCAACAGTACCGATAGTAGCACGGCAAGTTTTAAGAATCTTTCTTACTTCTCCTGAAGTTAAACGGATGATCACGTATTGTTCTTCTTTACCTAACAATTGTGCTTCTGTTCCAGCAGCACGAACTAGTTGTCCACCTTTACCTGGTTGTAACTCGATATTGTGGATAACTGTACCTACAGGTATATTTGCAAGTGGAAGAGTATTTCCAACTTTAATATCTGCATCTGGACCAGACACAATTTCAGTACCTACTGTTAATCCCTTAGGTGCTAAAATGTAACGTTTTTCACCATCTAGGTAATGGATAAGCGCAATATTAGCTGAACGGTTTGGATCATATTCGATTGTAGCAACGCGTCCTGGTATTCCGTCTTTCAAACGTTTAAAGTCAATGATTCGGTACTTCTTCTTATGTCCACCACCATGATGTCGAGTGGTAATTTTCCCTTGATTGTTACGACCAGCTTTTTTACTCAAAGGAGCAAGTAAGGATTTTTCCGGTTCTAATGTTGTAATCTCTTCAAATGTAGAAACTGACATCCCACGTCGAGCTGGACTCGTCGGTTTATATTTTTTAATCGGCATTTTGTGTTTTCCCTCCTTACATTAAAAAATTTTCTTATACAGTTTCAAAATACTCCAATGGTTTACTATCATCACTCAATGTGATAATTGCTTTTTTCCATTCAGATGTATATCCTCTGTGGCGCCCATAAGTCTTAGGCTTTTTAGGCATTCTAATCGTATTAACTTTCAAGACTTTTACTTTGAATACTTCTTCAACAGCCTGTTTGATTTCCGTTTTGTTCGCACGTAAATCCACTTCAAAAACGTATTTATTGTCTGCCATCATATCGCTAGAACGTTCAGTAACGACAGGGCGCTTGATAAGATCGTGAGCATATTTCATTACGCAAGCACCTCCTCTACTTTCTCAACAGCTTCTTTAGTAATAATTAAATTATCATAAGCCAGAACGTCCAAAACATTTATACCATCAGCAGCAACGAATTTAACACCTGGAATATTGCGAGCGGATAACGCTGCATTATTGTCAGTATCCAATCCAACTACTAGTGCTTTACGTTCAACTTTTAATTTATTTAAAATAGAAGCGAATTGTTTTGTTTTCGGTTGTTCCAATACTAATTGATCTAATACGATAATTTCATTAGAAATCACTTTTGAAGAAAGTGCAGATTTGATAGCTAAGCGACGTACCTTTTTAGGTAATTTAGTAGCATAGCTTCTTGGTGTTGGTCCAAATACAACACCTCCACCTTTCCATTGAGGTGCTCTGATCGTACCTTGACGTGCTCTACCCGTTCCTTTTTGTTTCCATGGTTTGCGTCCGCCACCACGCACTTCAGAACGTCCTTTTACTTTGTGAGTACCTTGACGTAAAGATGCTTGTTGCATCACTACAGCTTGATGAAGAACATGCTTGTTTGGTTCAATCCCAAACACTGCATCAGATAATTCTACATCACCTACTTGTGAGCCATTCACATCATATAAGGCAACCTTTGGCATTATGAAATCCTCCTTTCTGTATAACCTCTATTTTTTAACGGATGCTTGAAGTCTTACAAAGCTTTTTTTAGCACCAGGAATAGATCCTTTAACTAAAATGATGTTTTTTTCAACATCCACTTTAACTACTTCAAGATTTTGTAATGTCACTGTTTCAGAACCCATGTGTCCAGGTAATTTCTTTCCTTTGAATACACGATTGACAATCGCACCCATTGAACCTGGTTTACGATGATAATGAGACCCGTGACTCTTAGGACCTATGCGTTGTCCATGTCTTTTAATAGCACCTTGGAATCCTTTACCCTTGGAAGTTCCTGTAACATCAACAAACTCACCTTCAGCAAATATGTCTGCTTTTACTTCTTGCCCTACTTCATATTCGCTTGAATTAATTCCGCGAAATTCTTTCACGTAGCGCTTAGGTGTTGCGTTTGCTTTCTTCGCATGACCCTTTTCAGGTTTAATTGCGTTATTTTCTTTTTTATCTCCGAAACCAAGTTGGATCGCTTCGTATCCATCCGTTTCAAGATCCTTCTTTTGAAGAACTACGTTTGGCCCAGCTTCTACAACCGTTACAGGAATTACGATTCCTTCTGGCGTGAAAACTTGAGTCATTCCTAATTTCTTACCTAAGATACCTTTCGCAGTCATTTTGACACCTCGTTTCTAAATGTAAAGTTAAGATTAATATTATAATTTTATTTCAATATCCACACCGGATGGCAAATCCAGACGCATAAGAGCATCAACTGTTTGCGGCGTTGGATTCACAATATCGATCAGACGTTTATGTGTACGCATTTCAAATTGTTCTCTAGAATCTTTGTATTTGTGTACCGCTCTTAAAACCGTTACTATTTGTTTTTCAGTAGGTAACGGTATCGGACCAGAAACACTTGCACCAGAACGTTTAGCTGTTTCAACAATTTTTTCAGCAGATTGATCTAACACTCTATGATCATACGCCTTTAATCGAATTCTAATCTTTTGCTTTGCCATTCAAATTCCCTCCTTCTATCGCCCAAATTTTAATCGGACCTACTCCATGAAAATATCCTAACACATGACTCATGGCAAAGGAGCCGTGTGTGTCAGCAACCTCTCACATCATCGCACTGTCTCAGACCAACTCCACTATTATATAAAAAATACATACAAATTGCAAGTAAAATATTTTCACCTATAGATTGAAATGAAATTTTATTCATTCCTTCATAATATTTTTGTAATAATCGATAACAATATTCTCTCACTATCTATATATAATGGAGAAAAGTCCTCGTCATAATTGACAAGGACTTAAATAAATATTGATCATTTTTTTATTTTTCGATAGTTGCTACCGCACCAGCACCAACTGTACGTCCACCCTCACGAATCGCGAAGCGAGTACCTTCTTCTATTGCGATTGGGTTGATTAGTTCAACTGTTACAGTGATGTTGTCACCAGGCATAACCATTTCAGTACCTTCTGGAAGTTCGATGATACCAGTTACGTCAGTTGTACGGAAGTAGAATTGAGGACGGTATCCAGTAAAGAATGGCTTATGACGTCCACCTTCTTCTTTAGTTAAAACGTAAACTTGAGCACTAAATTTTGTATGTGGGTTAACTGACCCTGGTTTAGCTAATACTTGACCACGAACGATGTCAGTACGATCAACACCACGAAGCAATGCTCCAATATTGTCACCTGCTTGAGCTGAGTCAAGAAGTTTTCTAAACATTTCAACACCAGTAACCGTAGTTTTCTTAGTTTCTTCTTCGATACCTACGATTTCAATTTCTTCACCTACAGTTACAGTACCACGCTCAACACGACCAGTAGCAACTGTACCACGACCTGTAATTGAGAATACATCCTCAACAGGCATTAAGAAAGGTTTGTCAGTTTGACGTTCAGGTTCTGGAACATACTCGTCGATGATTTTAAATAATTCAATGATTTTTTGTCCGTACTCACCATCTGGATCTTCTAAAGCTTTTAATGCAGATCCTTGAACGATTGGAGTATCGTCACCAGGGAATTCGTATTCGTTTAATAGATCACGAATTTCCATCTCTACTAATTCTAATAACTCTTCATCTTCAACCATATCACATTTGTTCATGAATACTACAATGTAAGGTACGCCAACCTGACGTGAAAGTAAGATGTGCTCACGAGTTTGTGGCATTGGACCGTCTGCTGCAGATACAACAAGAATCGCTCCATCCATTTGTGCTGCTCCAGTAATCATGTTTTTAACATAGTCAGCATGTCCAGGACAATCTACGTGGGCATAGTGACGAGCTTCAGATTCATACTCAACGTGAGAAGTTGCGATTGTGATACCGCGTTCTCTTTCCTCAGGTGCATTATCGATTTGATCAAAAGCACGAGCTTCTCCTCCACCGTATGTTTTAGTTAATACAGTAGTGATTGCTGCTGTTAAAGTTGTTTTACCATGGTCAACGTGACCGATAGTACCAACGTTTAAATGTGGTTTATTACGTTCAAATTTAGCTTTTCCCATTTTAAATCTTCCTCCTCATTTCATTCAATCATAATTTATTTTTTATGCACCTTGGTTTTTAGCAGTAATTTCTTCTGCTATAGACTTAGGTACTTCTTCATAATGAGATAATTCCATAGAGTATGTTCCACGTCCTTGTGTTCTAGAACGAAGTGATGTGGAATATCCAAACATTTCTGATAAAGGTACTTTAGCACGGATGATTTGTGCACCACCGCGTGAATCCATACCTTCAACACGTCCACGACGAGAACTTACGTCACCCATAATGTCACCCATATATTCTTCTGGGATAGTGACCTCAATTTTAAAGATCGGTTCTAGGATAACAGGATTACATTTCCCTTTTGCTCCTTTTAATGCCATGGAACCAGCAATTTTAAATGCCATTTCACTAGAATCGACATCATGGTAAGAACCATCATATAAAGTTGCTTTCACATCAACTAGCGGATAACCAGCAAGTACACCACTTTGCATTGATTCTTGAATACCGTTTTGTACTGCTGGGATGTATTCTCTAGGAACAGATCCACCGACAATTTTGTTTTCAAATACGAAACCGTCACCAGCTTCAAGTGGAGTAAACTCAACCCATACGTGTCCAAATTGACCACGACCACCTGATTGACGTACAAATTTACCTTCTACTTTTGCCGAAGTTTTGAATGTTTCCCTGTAAGCAACCTGTGGTTTACCTACATTAGCATCTACTTTGAATTCACGCATAAGGCGGTCAACGATAATCTCAAGGTGAAGTTCACCCATCCCTTTAATAATCGTTTGTCCTGTTTCATCATCCGTTTCGGTTTTGAAAGTAGGATCTTCCTCAGCTAATTTAGATAGTGCAATACCCATTTTATCTTGGTCAGTTTTCGTTTTCGGTTCAATCGCCACAGAGATAACAGGATCAGGAAATGTCATAGATTCCAATATCACCGGATTCTTTTCATCACTTAAAGTATCTCCTGTTGTTGTGTCTTTAAACCCAACTCCCGCAGCAATATCCCCAGCATATACAGTCCCTACTTCTTCTCTACTGTTTGCATGCATCATTAGGATACGACCGACTCTTTCACGTTTTCCTTTTGTTGTATTTAAAACATATGAACCTGAAGTTAATGTTCCAGAGTACACACGGAAAAACGTTAATTTACCAACATAAGGGTCAGTCATAATTTTAAATGCTAAACCAGAAAATGGTTCTTCATCTGAAGAATTTCTAAATACCTCTGTACCATCTTCAAGTTCACCACGGATAGGAGGAACATCAGTAGGAGCAGGTAAATAAGCAATAACTGCATCTAATACCGCTTGAACTCCTTTGTTCTTGTAAGAAGAACCACATAGAACGGGTGTGATTTTAACATCACAAACACCTATACGAAGTGCTGCTTTCAACTCTTCGATTGTGATTTCTTCTCCTTCTAGGTATTTCATAGTCAAATCTTCATCTAACTCTGCAATCTTTTCAATCATTTCATTACGAAGTTCTTCAACTTTATCAGTTAAATCCGCAGGAATTCCTGATTTTTCAATATCTTGACCTAAATCATCTTTGAAAATCCATGCAACATTTTCTACTAAGTCTACAAAACCTTGAAAATTGTCTTCAGCACCAATTGGGTATTGAATAGGTACTGCATTTGCTTGAAGTCTTTCTCGCATTTGTGCAACAGCACCTTCAAAGTCAGCACCAAGAATGTCCATTTTGTTTACATATGCTATACGTGGCACACCATAACGGTCTGCTTGACGCCAAACGGTTTCAGATTGAGGTTCTACTCCGCCTTTTGCACAGAATACACCAACTGCTCCATCTAATACACGAAGGGAACGTTCAACCTCAACTGTAAAGTCAACGTGTCCCGGGGTATCAATAATGTTAATGCGATGATCTTTCCACTGAGCAGTAGTAGCAGCGGAGGTAATAGTAATACCTCGCTCCTGTTCTTGCTCCATCCAGTCCATCGTTGCTCCACCTTCGTGAACCTCACCAATTTTGTGAGTACGACCAGTGTAGAACAAAATACGTTCTGTAGTAGTAGTTTTACCAGCATCAATGTGCGCCATGATCCCAATATTACGTGTATCATTTAAGGAGAATTCTCTAGTCATTATATAATCTCCTTTCTAGTTCATATTATTTTACCAGCGATAGTGAGCAAATGCTTTATTTGCTTCCGCCATTTTATGAGTATCTTCACGTTTTTTAACTGCTGCACCAGTATTGTTACTAGCATCCATAATTTCTGCAGCTAAACGCTCTTCCATTGTTTTTTCACCGCGAAGACGGGAATAGTTTACTAACCAACGAAGTCCCAATGCAGTACGACGTTCTGGTTTCACTTCTATCGGCACTTGATAGTTTGAACCACCAACACGACGTGCTTTAACTTCAAGAACTGGCATGATGTTTTTGATTGCTTGCTCAAAAACTTCCATTGGGTCACTGTCAGTACGGTTTTTAATAATATCAAATGAATTATATAAAATAGACTGAGCAACACCTCTTTTTCCATCAATCATAATTCTATTGATTAATCTTGTGACAAGCTTACTGCTATATATTGGATCAGGTAATACATCTCTACGAGTTACGGGTCCTTTACGAGGCATGGTCATCCTCCTTTCTGAGTAATTTCTTTTGTTGTGATTCTATTATGATTTTGGTCTTTTAGCACCGTATTTTGATCTTCCCTGTTTACGGTCGTTAACACCTGCAGTATCTAAAGCACCACGAACGATATGATAACGTACCCCTGGGAGATCTTTAACTCTACCACCGCGCACTAAAACAACACTATGTTCTTGTAGGTTGTGACCAATACCAGGTATATAAGCAGTAACCTCAATACGATTTGTTAAACGGACACGAGCATATTTTCTCAAGGCTGAGTTTGGTTTTTTCGGTGTCATCGTTCCTACACGAGTACAAACTCCACGTTTTTGAGGTGCACTTAGATTAGTTTCTTCTCTTCTTAGCGCATTATACCCTTTTTGTAAAGCAGGTGAAGTTGATTTTACAACTTTTGCTTGACGTCCTTTTCTAACTAACTGATTAATAGTTGGCATTCCCGCACCTCCTTCCTAAAATAATGACTGAAAAAATTATTTTTTTATGTCCACAGATCCAGGTGGTTCAAAATTGAACAAAGGAAATGTTTTTGTCCGCCCTTAGTCAAATTAATTCATAAAACCAAAGGCAAACAAAAACATAGTGTTAGTCGTTTATTACGGCTGCTACAGCAGCTCCAACTTCAATTCCACATGCTTTTCCAAGCTGTTTCATTGAGTCTACATAAATGATGTTAACGTTCATATCCTTACAAAGCATAATTACTTTGGTCGTCACTTTTGGATCTGCATCCTTCGCAACGTAAACTTCTGTGGCACTGCCACGTTCGACCACTTTTAAAGTCTGCTTTGTGCCTATCGATAAACGATTAGCCTGTGTTACTTTTTCATAAGACATTAATCATCCTCCAAAGTATCAGGAAATTTGTTTTTGGCACACTTGAATATAATATCACCTGAAAAATACATTGTCAATATTAAATTCACTTTACCGTTACTGTTTCTTTAAGTGATTCTTCTAGCTCTACATTTTCACTGGTTTGATCAACAATTTTAACATCGCGGTAACGATTCATTCCTGTACCTGCAGGAATCAATTTACCAATGATAACATTTTCCTTAAGACCTAACAATTGGTCTACCTTACCTTTAATGGCTGCATCTGTCAAAACTCTTGTTGTTTCTTGGAATGATGCTGCAGATAAGAAGGAATCAGTTTCTAATGATGCTTTTGTAATACCTAACAGCACTGGCTTTGCTACTGCAGGTTCCCGATCAGAGAACAATGCTTTTTTGTTCTCCTCTTCATATTCATGAACATCTGTAAAAGAGCCCGGAAGTAATTTCGTATCACCTGACATCACGATACGTATTTTTCTAAGCATTTGACGAACCATAACCTCAATGTGTTTATCATTTATTTCAACACCCTGATTACGGTATACACGTTGTACTTCTTGTAGAATATAGTTTTGGACACCTTGAATGCCTTTAATACGTAACATTTCTTTAGGATCGATAGAACCGTCCGTTAACTCATCTCCAGCTTCGATTTGTTGACCTACAGCTATTCTCATTCTAGAGCCGTAACTTAACGTGTACTCTTTTGATTCCGCGTCACCTTCAATTTCAACTTCACGACCATCTTTAACTTCGCGGATTTCTTTTACAACTCCATCTATTTCAGAAATAAGCGCTTGACCCTTAGGGTTTCTAGCTTCAAACAACTCCTGAATACGAGGTAAACCTTGTGTAATATCATCTCCAGCAACTCCACCTGTATGGAAAGTACGCATGGTTAACTGTGTTCCAGGTTCACCGATAGATTGAGCTGCTATAATTCCAACTGCTTCTCCGATTTCTACGTTAAATCCTGTAGCCAAGTTACGACCATAACATTTTTTACATACGCCATGACGAGCGCGACAACTTAGAACAGAACGAATTTGTACTTTTTCAATTCCTGCTGCGATGATTTTTTGTGCAATTCGATCGTCAATCATATCGTCACGTTTAACGATAATTTTGTTTGTTTCTGGATGACGTACTGTTGCAAATGCATAACGACCCTCAATGCGATCATACAGATTTTCGATAACTTCCTTACCATCTTGTATTTTTGATACTAAGAATCCTTTATCGGTTTTACAACTATCTTCACGAACTACTACATCCTGGGCTACGTCAACTAAACGACGGGTTAAATATCCTGAATCTGCAGTACGTAAAGCAGTATCAGCAAGACCTTTTCTCGCACCATGCGTAGAAATGAAATATTCTAATACAGTTAAACCTTCACGGAAGTTAGATTTGATCGGTAATTCATGAATATGTCCTGATGGATCTGCCATTAGTCCACGCATACCACCTAATTGAGTAATCTGAGATTTATTACCCCTTGCTTTGGAATCAACCATTAAAGTAATGTTATTAAATTTATCAAACTTACTCATCATCACTTCAGAGATTTCATCTTTTGCTTTACTCCAGATGGCGATAATTCGTTCATGTCTTTCATCATGTGTAATTAATCCGCGACGATACTGTTTCATTACTGTTTCTACTTTATCTTCATTTTCTTTCATGAGCACATATTTCTCTTCTGGAACAATAACATCTGATACAGCAATTGTAATTCCCGCTTTAGTGGAGTAAGTAAACCCAACCTCTTTTATTTTATCTAAAATAATAGAACATTGTGTCGTTTTGTACTCCCTAAAACATTCTGCAATGATATTACCTAAATAGTCTTTCCCAATGCCCCCAACGGTTGGCAAACTTTTAATGTACTCTCTTACATTCGTACCTTTTTTATATATATAATATTCATCAGGTGTTTTTTCTAAATTCCTCTTCGTTGGTTCATTAATGAAAGGAAATACACTTGGGAAAATTTCATTAAATATAATCTTCCCTACCGTCGTGACTAACAGAGCTTTTTGTTGTTTTTCTGTAATATCCTCTTTTTTTAACGCCTTAACTGGGATAGCAACTCTTGCATGTAAGGATGCGTGCCCCAATTGATATGCAGAAATGGCTTCATGAACCGATTTAAAGATTCTCCCAGTTCCTTTAGCTTCTGGATTATCAATCGTCAAGTAGTACGTACCTAAAACCATATCCTGTGATGGTGTAACAACAGGTTTCCCATCCTTTGGATTTAAAATATTACCTGAAGCCAGCATCAGTATTCTTGATTCAGCTTGTGCTTCTGCAGATAATGGAACATGGACGGCCATTTGGTCCCCATCAAAATCCGCATTATATGCCGTACATACTAATGGATGTAATCTGATCGCTTTTCCTTCAACTAAAATAGGTTCGAAGGCTTGGATTCCCAATCTATGAAGCGTAGGTGCACGGTTTAGAAGAACAGGATGTTCCTTAATCACATCTTCTAAAACATCCCAAACGTCAGGACTTACTTTTTCCACTTTTCGTTTTGCGCTTTTTATATTATGAGCAAACCCTTTACTAACTAACTCTTTCATAACAAAAGGTTTGAACAATTCCAACGCCATTTCTTTTGGAAGACCACACTGATACATTTTCAAGTAAGGACCAACAACAATTACAGATCTACCAGAATAGTCAACCCTTTTACCTAAAAGGTTCTGACGGAAACGACCCTGCTTCCCTTTTAACATATGACTAAGAGATTTTAACGGTCTATTTCCTGGTCCTGTAACTGGTCTTCCGCGTCGACCATTATCAATTAATGCATCAACTGCTTCCTGCAACATACGTTTCTCGTTCTGAACGATAATATCTGGTGCACCTAAATCTAGAAGTCTTTTTAAACGATTATTACGGTTAATCACTCTGCGATATAAATCATTCAGATCTGAGGTAGCGAATCTACCACCGTCTAATTGCACCATCGGTCTAAGTTCAGGTGGAATGACAGGCAATACATCCAAAATCATCCACTCAGGGTCATTCGCTGAGTTTCTAAAGGCCTCCAACACTTCCAAACGTTTTACTGCTCTATTTCTTCTTTGACCTTGCGCAGTTTTAAGCTCTTCTTTTAATACACTAATATCTTTGTTGACATCTAAACTTTGTAGAAGTTTTTTTATAGCTTCAGCACCCATACCTGCATGAAATCCAAAACCATACTTTTCACGATAACTGCGATACTCTTTCTCTGAAAGCAGCTGTTTTTTCTCAAGTGGTGTTTCACCGGGATCTGTCACAACGTAGGATGCAAAATAGATGATCTCCTCCAAAGACCTTGGAGACATATCTAACGCAAGACCCATACGACTTGGAATCCCTTTAAAATACCAAATGTGAGTTACTGGTGCTGCCAACTCAATGTGTCCCATACGTTCACGTCTTACTTTAGCTCGAGTAACTTCAACACCACAACGATCACATACTACACCTTTGTAGCGTACTCTCTTATATTTTCCACAGTGACATTCCCAGTCTTTCGTAGGTCCAAAGATCTTTTCGCAGAATAACCCTTCCTTTTCAGGTTTTAATGTTCGATAGTTAATCGTTTCAGGTTTTTTCACTTCTCCACGAGACCATGAGCGTATTAAATTCGGTGAAGCTAATCCAATTTTCATAAATTCAAAATTATTAACGTCCATCAAGGAGCGACCCTCCTCTAGCGTGTTTTTTTATTAATCCACTTTCACTTCAGCACCTTCAATTTGAAGGCTTAACTTATCTTTGTTTGAATCCTCGTCTTCATCATCCGACTCTTTCAAATCAATCTCTTCTTCATTTTCAGTTAACATTTTAACATCCATACCTAAACTTTGAAGCTCTTTAATTAAAACTTTAAAGCTTTCTGGAATACCAGGCTCAGGAACATTCTCACCTTTGACAATGGATTCATAGGTTTTTACACGACCTACAACATCATCCGATTTTACAGTTAAAATCTCTTGAAGTGTATAAGCTGCACCATAAGCCTTCAGTGCCCATACTTCCATCTCACCAAAGCGCTGACCACCAAACTGTGCTTTACCACCCAACGGTTGTTGTGTAACTAATGAATAAGGTCCAGTAGAACGAGCGTGAATTTTGTCATCAACCATATGCGCAAGTTTAATCATATACATCACACCTACAGTGACTTCACGTTCAAACTGGTCACCAGTACGACCATCAAACAATTTTGTCTTACCATTACGTTGCATTCCAGCTTCTTCCATCGTATCAAATACATCCACCTCAGTTGCCCCATCAAAAACAGGTGTTGCAACATGTATGCCAAGATATCTTGCGGCCATACCCAAATGAACCTCAAGTACCTGACCGATATTCATACGTGATGGAACCCCAAGAGGGTTTAATACAACTTGGACTGGTGTGCCATCTGGCAAGAAAGGCATATCTTCCTCAGGTAGTATTCTTGCGATTACCCCTTTGTTTCCATGTCGACCTGCCATTTTATCCCCTTCGGAGATTTTGCGTTTTTGAGCAATATATACTCGAACAAGTTGATTCACTCCCGGTGGAAGCTCATCACCATTTTCACGCGTAAATACTTTTACGTCTACGACGATACCATTTGTACCATGTGGAACTCGAAGTGAAGTATCTCTTACCTCTCGAGCTTTTTCACCGAATATAGCATGAAGCAATCTCTCTTCTGCAGTAAGTTCCGTTACTCCTTTAGGTGTAACCTTACCTACTAATATATCCCCAGCGAAAATCTCTGCACCTACACGAATAATGCCTCGTTCATCTAGATTTCTGAGTGCATCCTCACCAACGTTAGGAATATCTCTAGTGATTTCCTCTGGACCAAGTTTAGTATCACGAGCTTCTGATTCGTATTCTTCTATATGAACTGAGGTATACACATCTTCTTTCACTAGTTTTTCACTTAAAAGAATCGCATCCTCATAGTTATAACCTTCCCACGTCATAAAAGCTACGACAACGTTTTGACCTAAAGCTAATTCGCCTTTTTCAGTGGAGGGACCATCCGCTAAAATGTCTCCAATCTTAACTGGCTCTCCTACTTTCACTATTGGACGTTGATTAATACAAGTCCCTTGGTTAGAGCGTAAGAATTTATGGATTCTATGACGAATCAAATCACCATTTACTACTTTTCCATCTATCGTTTCTTGTTGTCTAACTAAAATTTCGTTGGCCGAAACTTTTTCAATAAAACCATCGTGTTTTGAAACGATACAAACCCCTGAATCCTTGGCTGCCTTATGTTCCATTCCCGTACCTATAAATGGAGATCTAGGAATCAACAATGGTACAGCCTGACGTTGCATGTTCGATCCCATCAACGCACGGTTTGAATCGTCATTTTCAAGAAACGGAATCAATGCGGTAGCAACAGACACAACCTGCTTCGGAGACACGTCCATATAATCGACACGTTCTTTAGGCATGGTCTGAATGTTATCCGCAGACTTATTGTAACGAACAATGATCATATCATTTTCAAATGTACCATCTTCGTTCAGTTTTGCATTCGCTTGTGCTACTACATAGTTATCTTCTTCATCCGCTGTCAAATAATCTATTTTTGTAGTTACTTGACCAGTACTTGGGTCTACCCAACGATAAGGAGCTTCAATGAAACCAAATTCATTCACTCTAGCAAACGTTGATAGTGAGTTAATTAATCCGATATTCGGTCCCTCTGGAGTTTCAATCGGACACATCCGTCCATAATGAGAATTATGAACGTCACGAACCTCAAATCCTGCACGCTCTCTTGTTAAACCACCTGGTCCAAGAGCTGAAAGACGTCTCTTATGAGTAAGCTCTGCCAACGGATTCGTTTGATCCATAAATTGAGACAACTGTGAACTACCAAAAAACTCCTTTATTGAAGCGATGACAGGACGAATATTAATCAACGCTTGTGGTGTAATCGCGTTTGTGTCTTGAATGGACATCCGTTCTCTTACAACTCTCTCCATTCTAGATAACCCAATACGGAATTGATTTTGTAAAAGCTCTCCAACTGAGCGAAGTCTACGATTCCCTAAATGATCAATATCATCTGTATGACCAATACCATGCAACAGATTGATAAAGTAATTAATGGATGCGATGATATCAGCTTGAGTAATGTGTTTTACATCCTTTTCAATATTACCATTTGAGATGATCTTTACTACTTTAGCATCTTCAATTGGAGAAAATACATTAATCGCTTGAATTGGTATCGTATCTTCATCTAAAACACCAGTAGAAACACTATATTCTTTAAAACCTACACTTTTCTCCAAGTTAGACATAATGGAATCAAGTAATCTTCGATCAACAACCTGACCAGCTTCTGCAATAATTTCTCCAGTTTCCTGATCTATTAATGATTCAGCAAGTCGTTGATTGAACAAACGATCCTTGATATGTAGTTTTTTATTAATCTTGTATCTTCCTACATTTGCAAGATCATATCTTCTAGGATCAAAAAATCGAGAAATCAATAAACTTTTCGCATTATCTACAGTAGGTGGCTCACCCGGTCTTAATCTCTCATAAATCTCTAACAACGCTTTATCGGTATTTTCAGTATTATCTTTTTCAAGGGTATTACGAATATACTCGTCTTCACCTAATAAATCGATAATCTCCTGGTCCGAGCTAAATCCAAGCGCTCTTAAAAGAACCGTGACTGGAATTTTACGTGTACGATCAATACGAACATAAATAATATTTTTAGCATCTGTTTCTAACTCAAGCCAAGCTCCACGATTCGGAATTACGGTTGTGGTATAAGCTGGTTTTCCGTGTTTATCAGGTTTAGTACTAAAATAAACACTTGGAGAACGCACAAGCTGACTGACAATAACACGTTCAGCACCATTAATGATGAATGTACCTGTTTCTGTCATAAGTGGAAAGTCTCCCATGAAAACTTCCTGTTCTTTCACTTCTCCTGTTTCTTTGTTTATTAAACGAACTTTCACTCTCAGCGGTGCTGCGTAAGTCACATCCCGCTCCTTAGCATCATCGACATTATACTTAGGCTCACCTAAGCTATAGTCAATAAACTCCAATACTAAGTTCCCAGTGAAATCCTGAATGGGAGAAATGTCGTGAAACATTTCACGTAAACCTTCTTCAAGAAACCACTGATATGATTTCCTTTGAATCTCGATTAAATTTGGAACCTCCAACACTTCACTAATCCTTGCGTAACTTCTACGCTCGCGTCGTCCTAATTGAACAAGTTGTCCTGCCAAACTATTTCACCTCTCATGCAATTGACCTATAACAACACAACAAAATCACCTTTCGATGACTATTCGAAGATGTCGTCGAATCCTTATCCTTAAAGAAAAACAAGAAAAGCCCTATCAAGCAAAATTTAAAAATTGCAGATTCAGGCAGCTTCCAGAATATAAGTTGTAGTAGCCAAGATATTTCTCCGTATGATACACTTATACATATAAAGTAGATTTTCCTAAAATCTTAATATTATACGTAAAAAGAGAAAAAAATATTCATAAATTTTATCTTGACATTTTAATGAACTAAAGAAATTGCGCCCACTTTAATTCTGACATTTACCTATCATATCATATTGATAAATAAAGGTCAACTGATTTAATGAAAAATTTTAAATTTAGCCATTTATGGCTTTGAATATTTTAAATCCCTTTTTCTTAGAGACTTCCTCCACTGTTGAAAATAAACTCTTCAGTTTTTCTAATGCTGAAGGTGCCCCTTGTTTCTTTTGCATAATTACCCATAGTGATCCACCATCTTTCAATCTTTCAACTGCACCTGAAAAAATAGAATGCACTACCTCTTTTCCAGCGCGAATAGGTGGGTTCGTTAAAATCACATCAAATTTTTGACCACTTTCTAATCGACTGTAAACATCACTTTGAAGTAGTTTAATATTAGAAATATGATTAAGCTTTGCATTTTCAGCAGCCAACTCTATCGCTCTTTGATTAACATCTATCAATGTGACATCAGAGGTTTTTTCTAGTGAAGCTGCACATATTCCGATTGGACCATATCCACAACCTACATCTAGAATTTTACTGTCACTTGGAATATCCATATGTTCTATTAATAACTTAGAACCAAAGTCAATCATATTTTTAGAGAATACACCTGCGTCTGTATAAAATTTAAACTCTTTGTTTCTCAATGATACACGAATCACTTGTCGATTACTTTGTACTGATGGTTCTTGAGTGTAATAATGCTCAGCCATCCCATTCTTCCTTTCATATTTAAAAGAAAACCCCCTCGGAAAAATCTCTAGAGGGGGCTTCCAAGAAGTTCTACTTCAATTCTACTGAAGCACCAGCTTCTTCAAGTTTAGCTTTAAGAGCTTCAGCGTCATCTTTAGATAAGCCTTCTTTAATTGGAGCAGGAGCACCATCAACTAATGCTTTTGCTTCTTTCAGACCTAATCCAGTTGCTTCACGAACTGCTTTGATTACATTGATTTTAGATCCACCAGCGCTAGTTAGGATAACATCAAATTCAGTTTTTTCTTCAGCAGCAGCTCCACCAGCAGCTCCACCAACTACTGCAACTGGCGCAGCAGCAGTAACACCAAATTCTTCTTCGATTGCTTTAACAAGATCATTAAGTTCTAAAACACTCATACCTTTAATTGCTTCTAAAATTTGTTCTTGACTCATGAGTAAACCTCCATTATTTAATTTATTTTAATTTTGTTTAATTTTGTTTAATTTAAGCTTCTTGCGCTTCTCCATTTTCATCTTTATCTGCAACTGCTTTAACAGCAAGTGCAAAGTTACGAACTGGAGCTTGAAGCACGCTAAGCAACATAGATAATAGACCTTCTCTTGATGGTAAAGCAGCAAGATCATTAATTTGATCTACAGATACAACTTGACCTTCAAGAACACCTGCTTTTATTTTTAGGTTATCGTTCTTTTTAGCGAAGTCTGCTAAGATTTTAGCTGGTGCAATTACGTCTTCCTTACTAAACGCTACAGCAGTAGGACCAACAAAATGCTCATTTAAACTCTCAAACTCTGATCCTTCAGTCGCACGTCTAGCTAAGGTGTTTTTTATAACACTAAATTCTACGCCTGCTTCACGAAGAGATTTTCTAAGTTCAGTTACATCCGTAACATTCAACCCACGATAATCTGTAACAACAGTACAAGCATTCGATTCAAACTTTTCTTTCACTTCAGCAACAACTTGTTGTTTTTGCTCAAGTACTTTTGCATTAGCCAAATTTCACACCTCCAATATTTAAAATAAATAAGAAAAACCTTCGTAGACTTTACGAAGGCAGGATAATGTAAATTTCAATGATAAGAAATTTCAATTTATCACATCACCTCGGTGGGATATTAAGCCTCAAAATAAAAGGCACCAACTGTCTACGGATCAATATATTCATTTTTGATTGATTACAATAGGTTCAAGATTATCAGAACAATCAATACATGTCAAGACCACATCTAATTACTGTAATTAGCAATTATTTGTAAACTTGAGTATTCACCTTCACACCAGGACCCATTGTTGAAGAAATGGAAACATGTTTCAAATATGTTCCTTTTGCAGATGCAGGCTTAGCTCTTAATAATGAATTCATTAATGAATCAAGGTTTTCACTTAATTGCTCTGCACCAAAAGAAGCTTTTCCAATTGGAGCGTGAATTTGACCTTGTTTGTTTAAACGAAATTCAATTTTACCAGCCTTAATTTCCTTAACTGCTTTCTCAACATCAAAAGTGACTGTACCTGCTTTCGGATTTGGCATTAGACCTTTACCACCAAGTAAACGACCTAATTTACCAACTTCACTCATCATATCTGGTGTAGCCACACAAACATCAAACCCAAACCAACCTTGTTGAATTTTGTTAATCATATCTTGATCACCAACAAAGTCAGCACCAGCAGCTTCTGCTTCTTTGGCTTTTTCACCTTTTGCAAAAACTAATACTGTTTTTGTATTACCAGTACCATGCGGAAGTACAGTGACTCCACGAACAGCTTGGTCTTGTTTTTTAGGGTCAACACCCAAACGAATTGCTACTTCAACTGTTTCATCAAACTTCGCAGTAGCTGTCTTTTTCACTAATTCTACCGCTTCTGCTGACTCATATAATTTCTCACTATCAATTAGTTTAACAGCTTCTGTATACTTTTTACCTTTTTTAGCCATGATGTATTTTCCTCCTAATGTGGTATTAACGGAATATTCCTCCCACGAATTCGAAACTAATAATTAGTCTTCTACAACGATACCCATACTTCTTGCTGTACCTTCAACCATAAGCATTGCTGCTTCCACAGTTCCTGCATTTAAGTCAGCCATTTTAGATTCAGCGATTTCACGCACCTTATCGCGTTTTACCGTAGCAACCTTAACTTTATGTGGTTCTCCAGAACCTTTCTCAATACCTGCAGCTTTCTTTAACAATACCGCTGCTGGCGGAGTTTTGGTGATGAATGTAAACGAGCGATCCTCAAACACAGAAATTTCAACTGGAATAATTAAACCAGCTTGTTCTTGTGTACGAGCATTAAACTCTTTACAAAATGCCATGATGTTAACTCCTGCTTGACCTAATGCTGGACCTACTGGAGGTGCCGGATTTGCTTTACCAGCGGGAATTTGCAGCTTCACTTGTTTAATCACCTTTTTTGCCATGCGTAACACCTCCTTGCTGTAATTTCAATAGTCTGGTACTAAACTTTCTCCACTTGATCATACTCAAGCTCTAACGGAGTTTCTCTACCAAACATGTTTACGAGGACCTTGATTTTGTTTTTGTCTGGCATGATATCCTCAATTGTTCCGACAAAATCAGCAAATGGACCTACTTTCACTCTAATATTGTCTTTAATATCAAAGTCAAATATAGGGCTTGGTTCCTGAATGCCCATATGTTTAAGAATGGATTCTGCTTCATCAGGTAATAAAGGAGATGGTTTGGAACCCGCTCCTGCTGAACCTACAAAGCCAGTAACACCTGGTGTATTACGAACTACATACCAAGAATCATCTGTTTGTACCATTTCTACTAAGACATATCCAGGATAAACTTTGCGTTGGACTGTTTTCTTTTTACCGTCTTTGTTCACTACTTCTTCCTCAACAGGAACAAGCACTCTGAAAATCTTGTCTGTCATATTCATTGATTCTACGCGTTTTTCTAAATTCGCTTTGACTTTATTTTCATACCCTGAATAAGTATGCACAACATACCAACCTTTGTCCATATCCATATTCACCCTATGACTCTGACCCAAAGAATAATTCGATAAGACCAGAAATACCTAAGTCTAGTACGTAAAAATAAAGTGTTACGAAAAGCACAGTCGATATGACAACAATCGTATAACTAGTTAATTCTTTCCGTTTTGGCCAGCGCACTTTCTTAAGTTCAGACCAGCTGCCTGAAAAAAATGAAAATGTAGAGCCAAAACCTTGTTTGATCCTATTAATGACTGCCACAGTAAACACCTCCAAAAACTACCTTGTTTCACGATGAACCGTATGCTGATTGCAATGGCTGCAAAACTTCTTCATCTCCATGCGGTCAGGGTGGTTTCGTTTGTTTTTGTTTGATGTATAATTTCTACGTTTACAAACTGTACACGCAAGAGTCATAATCACCCGCATGATGTCACCTCCCGAGACAACTTTTAGTTATCCATGTCTATTCATGTCTATGTTAACATATACGCGTAACAAAATAAGGCTACCCAAAAAAATTTATCACAATGAATAAACCATGTCAAGGAAAAGGTAACAAAAAGATGATATTACCCATTATTCACAATCACTCTTAATAATAAACAATGAGCAATCTCAATAACACAACTTTTCAAAAAGCTACTAAAAAAGCACCCTAATATACCATATGGATGCTTAGTTTATTGATTTAATTCTCTTATTTCTAAATATCTTTCTAATTTCCTCTTCACTCTTTGCAAAGCATTATCGATAGATTTTATGTGTCGATCTAAATCCAATGCAATATCTTGATAAGATCTACCATCTAAATACAACATCAACACTTTGCGTTCTAGATCACTTAAAATTTCGCCCATCTTATCTTCTAAACCACTGAATTCTTCTTTATTAATCATTAATTCTTCTGGATCAGTAACTTTAGATCCACAAATCACATCTAATAAAGTTCTATCAGATTCTTCATCATAAATAGGCTTGTCCAATGAAATATACGAGTTTAAAGGAATGTGTTTTTGTCTAGTTGCCGTTTTTATTGCGGTAATAATTTGCCTTGTAATACACAATTCTGCAAATGCTTTAAAGGAAGCCAGTTTATCTCCCCTAAAATCACGAATAGCTTTATAAAGCCCTATCATGCCTTCTTGAATAATATCTTCCCGATCAGCTCCTATTAAAAAATAGGATCGCCCTTTAGCTCTCACAAAATTTTTGTATTTATTAATTAAGTACTCTAGAGCAATATTGTCGCCTTCTCGGACCGATTCGACAATTTCTTCATCCGTTTTGAGGTAATACTCGTGTAACTTTTCGTTGAGGTCAACGCTCACTATAATCCCTCCGGTCCTGCAAGGATACTGTCAATTTTTGAGATTTTACTCTAAATTAAGATAAAAATAGTATACATGATTACTAGTAAAACCGTCAACCACTTGTCTTTATTGAATTTACCTTTTTAGAAAGATCGTTACTTTTCTCCTCTACGCCACTTTTCAAAAATATCTTTCACATCACTAGATAATTTACTATCAAATGTGTAGCTACTTTTTTTAGTGTGTTTCGTTATCTTGTTCTCCACTTTCCTTCTGCTCTCTTTAATATCCATTAATAATTCTCTGGCAGATCTTCTCAGCGCTCCTTTACCAAAAGTTACACGTTGTTCTACATAATCCGAAGTAGCCACATGTATCTCTCTTTTTCGATGAGTTAACTCCGTGACTAATCTTTCTATACATTCGTCTGCCGTTTCTTTTTCTTTGGTATAGATCACTTTTATTTTGTGATTCTTCTCTTTCACCCCAATTCCTGGAACTTGATGAGCATCAAATACGACGATGATTTTCATACCTGAATACCCTTGATAATCAGCTAGCAATTTAATTAACTGATTGCGTGCTTCTTCTAGACTTGTCTCAGATGTTTTTATAAGTTCGGGCCAAGCTCCAACCATATTATAACCGTCCACAATCAAATATTCTTCCATCATATTTAACTCTTCTTAATGTCGCTGCCGAACAACTTCATACATAATGACACCTGCAGCAACGGAAGCATTAAGAGAATTAATCTGACCGTACATAGGAAGCTTAATTAAAAAATCACATTTTTCTTTAATTAATCTCCCGATTCCCTTATGTTCATTACCGATGACAATACCAATAGGAAGTGTTAAATCGGTACGATATATATTTTCTTCAGCTGAAACATCTGCTCCAGCAATCCATATCCCTTGTTTTTTTAATTTATCAATTGTTTGTCCTAAATTTGTAACTCTTGCAACAGGAATATGTTCCACAGCTCCAGCAGAAGTTTTAGAAACAGATGCCGTTAAACCTGCAGATCTCCTTTTAGGAATGATTACCCCATGCACTCCTGTACAATCACAAGAACGTAAAATGGAACCCAAATTATGAGGATCTTCAATTTCATCAAGGATCAAAAAGAAAGGCGTTTCATTTTTTTCTGCAGCTGCGGAAAGAATATCATCTACTTCTGCATATTGATAGGATGCAACCTGAGCTACTACTCCCTGATGTTTTATATCCGGAACCATTTGATCTAACTTTTTCTTATCCACATATTGTAAAATTGCGCCAGAATTTTTTGCTTCTGTTAATATCGGCTGTATGGATGATTTTTGTGTTTGATCAGCAATCCATATTTTATGAATGGACCTTTGCGAACGCATTGCTTCTAAAACAGAATGTTTTCCTGCTATATATTCTGTATCCATATAATCTTCCTCTCTAGATTGTAGATAAAATTATATTCTACTTTCATAATCATCTATAATCATTTTTAGTAATTGACTCAACCGATCGTGCTGCTCCTTATAATATAAATATCCGATTAAACATTCAAATGCAGTACTGTGACGATAGTCCAATACATCCGCATTTTTGGGAATGGATGCAGATTTAGCATTGCGTCCCCGTCTTACAACATCTTGCTCCTCTTCACTTAGGTGAGGAAGCCATATTTTCAATAATTGAGCCTGTGCTTTTGCAGAAACGAACTTGGTCGCTTCATGATGTAAATGATTCGGTTTATGATGAGGACGCGAAATTAAATACATGCGTATATATGTATCATATATGGCGTCCCCCAAATACGCTAGTACAAGTGGATTTAGCAAATTGGGTGCTTTGCTTGGCGTAAAAGAAAAAAGAGGCTGGTTTTGTTCAAAATCACTCACTTTCTTCTCCAACGCATTCCCTGTGGTGTATCTTCTAACAAAATTCCCTGCTGATGTAACAAATCTCTTATTTCGTCCGCCCTTGCCCAATTTTTATTCTTCCGTGCTTCCATACGCTCTTGAATTAAGTTCTCTACCTCTTCATCTAACAAATCATTATTTTCCTCAGCTACTAAACCCAATACTGTATTCATCTCATTAAATGCACCTTTAATCCTTTGCAAGTTGGCTTGAATGATTTCCTCACGCTTTAGGTATTGATTCGTTTCACTCACTAAATCAAACATCGATGTAATCGCATCTGCTGTATTAAAATCATCCTGCATCCGTCCATGGAAGTTTTCTACAATTAGATTAATCTTTTGTTCTAGACCTTGTTCAACATTATTATCATCGGTTGCATTTTCTAATCTGTAATCCAGATTCGAAATACAATTTTGTATTCTACCTAAGCTCTGTTCTGCTTGTTCCATGATTTCTTCTGAAAAATTCAGTGGATTGCTATAGTGTGTGCTTAATATAAAATAACGAATAACTTCCGCAGTATATTGAGAAAGCAGTTGTGTAACATTTACCCCATTACCAAGTGATTTCGACATTTTTTCATTGTTAATATTCACATAACCATTGTGAAGCCAATAATTAGCTAGAGGAGCAGAATTAACAACTTCAGATTGCGCAACCTCACACTCATGATGTGGAAATTGCAAATCCTGTCCTCCACCGTGGATATCCATCGTTTTTCCTAAAAATTTACTTGCCATTGCAGAACATTCAATATGCCAACCAGGTCTTCCATCTCCCCATGGGCTTTCCCAAAATACCTCACCTGGTTTTGCTTTTTTCCATAATACAAAATCTTGGGGGTTTTCTTTTCTATCATCTACTTCAACCCTTTTACCATATTGCAGCTCTTCTATATTTTGATGAGATAACTTTCCGTATTCTTCGAATTTATTTGTTCTATAAAACACATCCCCATCATTTGCATAAGCATAGCCATCTCCCACTAATGTAGAAATGAACTCGATAATTTCTTGCATATTCTCAGTAACACGAGGATAACCTGTTGCAGGTTTAACACCAAGATGTTTTGAATCTTCAAGATATGCCTCTATAAATTGTTCTGCCACTTCGGATACAGTTTTGTTCGTTTCATTTGCTTTTTTGATTATTTTATCATCTACATCCGTAAAATTAATGATATATTCAACATCATATTTTAACGTTTCCAAATACTTCCTAACTACATCAAAAAAGATGAGAGGTCTAGCATTCCCAATATGAATATAACCGTAAACGGTAGGTCCACATACATACATTTTTACTTTTCCAGGCTCAATGGACTGGAACTCTTCTTTTTTACGTGATAATGTATTATAAACTTTTAACGCCATCTTCCTTTTTCCCTCCACTTGTTTTAAGCGATTCTAATTCATTTTTTAATGTATCAATCTCAGATTGTAATTTGAGACAAATATCTAAAACTGGATCAGGAACATTGCAATGATCTAACTTATTTACCCGAACTCCGTTTTGCTTCACTATTCTTCCAGGAATCCCAACTACCGTACTATGCTTCGGAATCTCCTGCAACACAACCGCATTGGCACCAACTCTTGAATAATCGCCAACTTTAAAGGAACCTAATACTTTAGCTCCTGAGCTAATCACTACATTATTTCCTATTGTAGGATGTCTCTTCCCTTTTTCCTTCCCAGTTCCACCTAAGGTTACACCTTGGTATAAAACTACATCATCGCCAATCTCACAAGTTTCTCCAATAACTACACCCATTCCATGATCTATAAACAATCTTTTGCCAATTGTAGCACCAGGATGAATTTCAATACCGGTTAAAAAACGGTTGATCTGAGAAATGATGCGGGCAATCGTTAAAAGTTTTCTTTTGAAAAACCAATGTGCGATTCGATGTGACCACAAAGCATGTAAACCTGAATAAGTAAAAATAACTTCAAAAAAACTGCGGGCAGCGGGGTCGTTATCAAATACAGCACGAACGTCAGATCTGATTGTTTCAAACATCACATCTACTCTCCTTTCTTTTAGGTGTCGAATTAACTTCGTAGTATTTTCTTTGTGCAAAATGGGACTTTAAAATTTAAATTTCCAATAAAAAAGCCTCTGTAGCCTATTTGCTACAGAGACGTAAAGTACGCGGTTCCACTCTGTTTGGAAAAACGATAGATTTTCCCTCTTAATAGCTCGTAACATGAGCCAATCGTTACAGCCTAAATGTATTCAGCTGCAAAGCTCACAGGTGCACTTCATTCTAAGGATTGAATAGGATAACTCGCAGCCAGAGCTTATGCTCATGATTACCCTTCTCTGGTCATTCATTCTTAAAATTACTTTCCTGATCAACGCTTTATATTTCCCTAAATCATGGGGTTATTATCATAATTAATCACAGTATAACGAATTTCTAAGCAGAAAACAATGAGTTTAATGCCTGTAGTCTCTGAATGACTTTGTCTTTACCTAATAAAAAGATGGTTTGATTTAAATCAGGTCCATGAATTTGCCCAGTTAATGCTGCACGAACAGGCATAAACAATTGCTTTCCTTTAAATCCAGTTTCTTTTTGGACATTTTTAAGCAGTTTTTTAATAACATCTGCAGCAAACTCCTCAGTTTGTTCCAATTGATTGATGAAACTTTGTAAAACTACAGGGACTTGTTCTTCTTTTAAAACCTGCTCCGCATCTTCCTCTATCTTGTATTCTTCTTTAAAAAATAATTCAGATAGTTCTACAATTTGAGCACCGTAGTTTAGTTTTTCTTTTAAAAGTGCAATCACATCTGTGGCCCAACTTTTTTCCTTTTCATTTAATGTTTCAGGAACATAACCTACTTTTTGCAAATGAGGTAATGTCAAATCTACAACTGTAGATAGTTCAGCATTTTTAATATAATGGTTATTCATCCAATTTAATTTATTCGTATCAAAAACAGCTGGACTTTTGGATAAACGAGCCGAGTCAAATATATTTACTAACTCCTCTTTAGAGAAAATTTCTTCCTCTCCTTCTGGAGACCAACCTAATAAAGATATAAAATTAAATAATGTCTCTGGTAAAAATCCTAAATCATGGTATTGCTCAATAAATTGAATGGTCGATTCATCACGTTTGCTTAATTTTTTGCGCTGCTCATTTACAATTAAAGTCATATGTCCAAAAATGGGTGCTACCCATCCCAATGCTTCATAAATCATCAACTGTCGTGGGGTATTGGATATATGATCATCGCCCCTTAGTACATGGGATATTTTCATCAAATAATCATCTATAACAACGGCAAAATTGTAAGTAGGAATGCCATCTTTTTTTACAATGACAAAATCACCTGTATCACTAGAATCGAACGAGACAGTTCCTTTTACCATATCATCAAAGGTATAAGATTGATCTATTGGAACTTTAAAGCGAATACTAGGTATTCTACCTTGACTCTCTAATTCTTTTTTATCTTCCTCTGACAGATGTTTACACTTCCCTGAATACTTTGGCATTTCACCAGATGCTTTTTGTTGTTCGCGTTCTGCTTCTAGTTCTTCCTCTCTACAGTAACATGGATATGCTACTTCTTTATCTAAAAGTTCCTGCCAATATTTCTTGTAAATTTCAAGACGTTCAGTTTGACGGTAAGGTCCAAATCCACCATCTTTATCGATGCTTTCGTCCCAATCTAGTCCTAACCAAGCCAAATTTTTCAATTGACTGGCTTCTCCACCTTCAACATTTCTTTTTAAATCTGTATCTTCAATCCTCACGATAAATTTTCCATTTAAACTGCGAGCAAACAAGTAATTAAATAGTGCAGCCCTAGCATTACCTATATGTAAATGTCCAGTTGGACTAGGTGCATAACGTACACGAACTTCTTCTCTAGACATGCTTTCTCCTCCTATATACTCTCCTGGTCAATATTCCAAATCATAGCATATCTTTTGTTAAACAAACAACCGATAAAGCAGAAATCCCTTCACTTCTACCTGTGAACCCAAGATTTTCTGTTGTTGTAGCTTTAACATTCACTTGTGATGGATCCGCTTCTAACAATTCTGAGATAACGGATACCATCTGTGGAATATATGGAGCCATTTTGGGTTTTTGCGCTATAATCGTGGCATCTACATTTCCCAGTTTAAATCCTTCATCCTTTACCATCCTCCATACTTCTTTCAATAATACCTTACTATCAGCATCTTTAAATTCCTCTGAAGTATCCGGAAAATGCGTTCCAATATCCCCTTTTCCAATTGCACCTAATATAGCATCCGTTATAGCATGTAAAAGAACATCTGCGTCAGAGTGACCGAGTAGCCCTCTCTCAAACGGTATATCTACCCCACCTATAATACATGCTCGCCCTTCAACTAGTTGATGCACATCAAATCCTTGCCCTATACGAATCATTGCTGTGTTCCCCCTCTCCCCAAAACTTCCCCACCTAAGTTGTTCGAAGTCGATTTTTTAGCCAGTATAAATTGAGCATACTCTAAATCATCAGGTGTTGTAATTTTAATATTTTGATAGTCTCCTGGAACAACATGAATTGAAGCTCCTACCATCTCCATTAACATGGCATCATCTGTTCCAAGCAACTTTTGTTCTTTTGCATATTCATGTGCTTTTATTAATTCTTTTAACTGGAAAACTTGTGGGGTTTGAATTGCCCACAACTGTTTACGTTCTGGTGTTGACAATACATCCATATTCTCATTCACAAGTTTAATTGTGTCCTTCACAGGAACAGCCATTACCGCGGCTCCTTTTTCCTCCGCTTTTCTCCAGCAAGACATAATGTCATCCTCAGTTACAAATGGGCGAACCCCATCATGGATCATGACCCAATCGATGGACTCATCAAATGAAAGTAACCCTTTGTAAACCGAGTCTTGCCGTTCCTTTCCCCCTGGAATCACACTGGTTACTTTATGAAGATGATATGTTTCTTTATATCCTTCAACCAGTTTTACATCATCTGTTCCTACAACGACATGGATATGTTTTATTTCTTTTATACGATGAAATTGCTCCAAGGTGTGAACTAGAATAGGTTTGTTTTGCAGCTCGATATACTGCTTGCTTTGTTCAGTTCTCATTCTTGTTCCCTTACCTGCTGAGACGATAACTACACCCAAATTTGACATCCAATCCCCGCCTAAAAAACAAAATAGAAATGTCCAAATTCATGACGCGAACTTTGAACACTCCCATATATCATAATGTTTTTATAGCGCTTTTTCCAACAATTTTGGTTTAGCAAAAATCATACGACCAGCTGAAGTCTGTAAAACACTGGTCACCAACACCTCAATATTGGTACCAATAAAATCACTTCCACCCTCAACAACAATCATGGTACCATCGTCAAGGTAGGCTACACCTTGTCCATTTTCTTTCCCATCCTTAATGACTTGCACCAACATCTCTTCACCTGGCAAAACAACAGGTTTTACAGCATTTGCAAGATCATTAATATTAAGTACCGAAACACCTTGTAGCTCACATACTTTGTTTAAATTATAATCATTTGTTACCACTTTACCCATTAAAACTTTTGCTAGTTTCACTAACTTGGAATCTACTTCTGATATCTCCTCGAAATCTCCTTCATAGATCAACACTTTCACATCTAGTTCTTTTTGAATTTTGTTTAAAATATCCAATCCTCTGCGACCACGATTTCTTTTTAATAAATCCGATGAATCAGCAATATGTTGTAATTCTTCTAAAACAAATTCAGGAATCACTAATATTCCTTCCACAAAACCAGTTTTACATATATCCGCTATTCTGCCATCTATAATAACACTTGTATCTAATATTTTATGATCGCCACCAAGGCCTTCATCCTCCCCATCTTCCTTGGACTGATCTTTTCTAGATATTATGGAACTAATTTCCTCTTTTTTACTGAATCCGACTCTAAATCCCACATAACCTAAAATGACTGAGAAAATAATCGGAACAAAATTACCCATCCCATTAATAGTTGAGATAGCTGGATACAACATGACGGAGACAAGTAAACCGAAGATAAGTCCTACAATACCTGATAACAAGTGAGATAATGGAACTATAGCTAATTTTTCCTCCATCTTTTCAATCACATTATTATAAAAAAGAATTGCGATTAAAGAGATTAGGAAACATAACAACATACCAACTCCCATAATTATATATTGACTATTTTGCTGTGTTTCTAAGCCAATCAAGGATTCAAAAAAGTGACTAAATCTATATCCTATTACACCTCCAATCATAATGAATCCTATTTGTATCAACCTTTTTAACATATAAAATTTCACCTCCTAGTTTTTTTAGAAAATCCCTCCTTACAATTATGAACCAATTTTTAGCAACCTAATCTCTTTTTAAACAAATTTTCATCATATAATTTCGTTTGAAACCTTTGAATTATTAGCATATTTCTTATATAATGGAAATAAATGCAGCATAATGAGGTGAACTTTTTACGTTATGCAATTAAAACAATTTCAAACTCAAGTATCAGATCTACTTCTCCGTCACCGAAGTCTTATGGATGTATTATCAAAGTTTGACCAATCTAATTCATCCATACATCGTGCCGTTGTAAAAGCAGTCACAGAATGTGGTTGTATTGAAATTCAGGCACAAAAACAAACCTACTCTACAGAAATGACATTAGAACAGGCAAAGGAATTGCTTGAAAATCATCTACAGGGACACATGTGTGATCAATGTAAGGAAGCTGTGGTTTCAGAGCTTGGAAAAAATTTATTTTACATGTCTTCACTTTGTAATTTGCTAGATATTGATCTTGAAGAGACGGTAAGTAAAGAATCTAAAAAATGTGCGACACTTGGTTTTTTTAATTTATCTTAAAAGGAAAGCCGTCCATAAACATTGGACGGTATTTTTTTGTTTGGTATGTCTTACTAAAGATTTGCAAAAAAAAGAACCTTATTTCAATTGAATAAGGTTCTTTATGTTGAGTTGTTTCGTGCTTCCTTGTACTTGTTTAATGCCATTTTAATAAGATCACTAGCGTTTTTTTTTAAGCCATATACTGCGTAAAAGATCAACGGGAGGAATAAATATTTCGTATACCCTCCAAATTGTTCAGGTAATAAAATCACCAATATTACAACCGATACAACTAAAAACATAGCCACTAATAATGTATATTTAGAAATTCCTACTGTTTTTAAACTTGGATATTTCACATTACTTACCATTAATAAAGATAAAACAATCGTAATGATGACCAATAAAATGGGATGAATACCCTCATGAAATAATGCCAATGAGCTCATGATTCCACCTGCTGCTGGAATAGGTAAACCGATAAAATGTTCCTTAACATCATTGGTCACCACATTAAATCGTGCTAACCTTAGTGCACCACAGATTGGAAAAATAGCAGTCGCAATCCATCCGATGGTGTTCATTTCCTGGAAAGCCACCACATACATCAAGAAAGCTGGTGCAACTCCAAAGGAAATAACATCTGACAAAGAATCTAATTCTTTACCAAATTCACTCTGTACATTTAAAGCCCTTGCTACCCGACCATCAATACCATCTGTTAGAATAGCTATGATTACCAATAAAGCAGCAATTTGGGGCTGATCATTAAACACAAATATGATGGAAGTAATACCGATAAATAAATTTGCAACTGTAAATACACTTGGAAGTGATTTTGTAAACATGTTTTTCCACCTCAAATTAAATTACCCTTTAAATAAGGGAACGAACAGGGACAAACAACAATAGTAAGAAAGCCTCAAGGACTGTAAAAAGTAAATACTTATCATTTGTATGATTGTATTGAAATTAAATATGTCTGTCAATAAATACTTGTTCTTGAATTCTCTTTAATCCTTCTTTAATTGCTCTTGCACGTACTTCTCCAATTCCATCAACCTCATCCAATTCCTCAATCGTAGCCATTAATATATAGGGCAAACTTTTAAAGTTTTTAATTAGGTTCATAACAATGACCGTTGGTATTCTCGGGATTTTATTTAACATACGGAATCCTCTTGGAGAAATGGTTTCTTCTAAAGAAACATTTGACTTAAATGTTCCTATGACACGTAAAATGTTTTGGTGCTCTAATAAATCATCATCCGTTAATTTTTTAAGATTTTGTTTGACATCTTGAATGAAATCTTCATCGATATCCTTACAATAATCTTTCAAAAGTAAATAAGCTTCGTCATCTACTGTTGCAACTAACTCATCCAACTGCATACTAATTAAACGACCTTCAGAACCTAATTCAATAATATACTTTTTAATTTCTGCTTTGATTCGAAGCACCATTTCTAATCGTTGAACAACATTAGTGACATCATGTAAAGTCACTAACTCCTCAAATTCTAACGCACTTAAATTTGTTAATGACTGATCCAATACGGCTTTATATTTTTCAAGAGTTTGAATAGCCTGATTTGCTTTTGTTAAGATCACTCCTATATCTTTTAATGAATACCGTAATTTCCCTTGATATAAAGTGATTATGTTTCTTCTTTGTGAAATAGATATCACTAATTTTCTTGTTTGGTTGGCAACTCTCTCCGCCGTACGATGCCGAATTCCAGTTTCAGTTGATGGAATAGAGGGATCGGGATTTAATTGTGTATTGGCATATAAGATCCGTTTGATATCCTCACTTAAGATAATCGCCCCATCCATTTTTGCTAGTTCATATAAATTATTAGGCGAAAAGTCACTATTTATGGAAAATCCTCCATCTACTAACTCCATGATTTCGGGCGTACAACCGACAACAATCAACGCACCGGTTTTTGCACGTAGTACATTCTCTAATCCATCCCTAAAAGGAGTACCAGGAGCGACTAACCTTAGGATTTGGCTAACGACATCTAGTTGTTTCTCTTCTTGCATAAGACGACGCACCCCCTTACTTGTCCTCGTGGTCTTATTTTGTCTATTCTAAACTGTACCTCATTGTAAAGCTACTTCAAGTGCTTGTGAAACATTACGAACGCCTATAATCTCAATATTTTTAGGAGGCGTCCACCCTTTCAAACTATTTTCTGGTACAATCATTCGTTTAAAACCTAATTTTTGAGCTTCCTTCACACGTTCTTCAATTCTAGAAACAGCCCTTACTTCACCTGTAAGGCCAATTTCACCACATACTACATCATATGGTCGTGTCGGTTGATCTTTGAAGCTTGAAACAATACTAACAGCGAGTGCCAAGTCAATGGCTGGCTCATCTAGTTTCACACCACCTGCTACATTTAAAAAAGCGTCTTGATTTTGCAAAAACAATCCCATCCTCTTTTCTAAAACTGCCATGATGAGTGATAGTCTATTATGATCCACCCCAGTAGTCATTCTGCGAGGTGCTGGAAAATTAGTTGAAGAGATTAACGCCTGTATTTCAACTAAAATAGGTCGAGTACCTTCCATGCTGGAAACCACAATTGAGCCAGATACCCCTAAAGGTCTTTCTGATAAAAACAATTCAGAAGGATTACTAACCTCAACAAGTCCCAATTCCTTCATTTCAAATATACCCATCTCATTTGTGGAACCAAAACGGTTTTTTACCGCTCTTAAGATTCGAAAAGTGTGCTGTTTTTCACCTTCAAAGTAAAGTACACAATCCACCATATGTTCAAGCATTCTAGGGCCGGCTATAGCCCCTTCTTTTGTAACATGACCTACTAATACAGTTGCTATACCTTTATTCTTAGCTATTCTCATAAATGCACTTGTACATTCGCGAACTTGTGAAACACTGCCTGGTGCTGATTCTAACATGGGTTGATAAACTGTCTGAATGGAATCAATAACTAAAAAATCAGGTTCCACATGTTGTACGGCTTCTTCAATCGAATCCATATTCGTCTCACAAAGAACATATAAATCTGCGGATAAAACGCCTAGTCGATCTGCTCGAAGTTTTAATTGTTTCACGGATTCTTCACCGGAAATATAAAGTACCTTACATTTTTTTTGCACTAAAGCATGTGACATTTGCAATAAAAGAGTGGATTTACCAATGCCTGGATCTCCACCTACTAATATAAGTGAACCCGGTACAACCCCTCCTCCAAATACACGGTCTAATTCTTTAAAATCTGTTAAAATCCTCGGTTCCTTTGCACCTTCAATTTCTAAAATGGATGTGGCTTTTTCCTGTGATATATAATTAGATTCCTTCATCCCTTTGGTTTTAATTTGTTTTACTGTTTCCTCTACAAGACTATTCCATGATGAACACCCTGGACATTTACCCATCCATTTGGGAGATTCATAACCGCAATGTTGACATGTATATTTCACTTTGTTTTTTGCCATATTTGTAAACCAATCCTTAAATGTAATTCATCGTGTACACTTAATATTACTTCAAAGTTTACCATTTTGTTCAAAAACTGAAAAGAGCATTCGATTAAAGTAAAGGGTGACTTATTTCTCAAATGAATTATAATAATAATTATATGCAAGTATATGGAGGTAAATTTAATATGATCGTAAAACCGAAAATTAGAGGTTTCATTTGTACAACCGCGCACCCTACAGGATGTGAAAAAAATGTTTTAAATCAAATCAATTACGTAAAAAAACAACAACAAATAGAAGGACCAAAAAAAGTGCTTGTCATTGGCTCATCCCAAGGGTTTGGCTTATCTTCACGTATTGTTTCAACCTTTGGTGCAGGAGCAGATACAATTGGTGTTTATTTTGAAAAACCCGCTTCTGAAACTAAAACAGCATCTGCTGGATGGTACAATAATATCGCTTTTGAAAATGAGGCTAATCAAGCAGGTTATTATGCTAAGAGCTTTAATGGCGATGCATTTTCTGATGAAATTAAAAAAGATACGATTGAACTTATAAAAAAAGATTTTGGAAAAGTAGATTTAGTTGTATACAGTTTAGCATCACCTCGACGACTTGATCCAAAAACTGGTGAGGTATATAACTCAGTAATTAAACCAACTAAAGCCGCATATACAAATAAAACTGTAAATACCCAAAAAGGTGTCGTATCTGAAATTACAGTGGATCCGGCAACAGAAGAAGAAATAGAACAAACCATTAAAGTCATGGGTGGAGAAGACTGGCAGTTATGGATTGAAGCCTTAGACAAAGCTGAGGTCCTAGCAGAAGGATTTTCAACTGTGGCATATAATTACATAGGTCCAGAGGTTACACATGCAATATATAAAAACGGAACCATCGGAAAAGCTAAAGAACATTTAGATCAAACTGCTCATCATTTAAATGAACAACTCAAATCCATCAATGGAAGAGCATTTGTATCCGTCAATAAAGCTTTAGTTACACAATCTAGCTCTGCTATTCCCGTAGTTCCTTTATATATCTCTCTCTTATATAAAGTCATGAAAGAAAAAGGACTTCATGAAGGGTGTATCGAACAAATGTATAGACTCTTTAATGAGAGTCTTTATACATCAACACCAAAACCTTTAGATGAAAATGGACGTATTCGTATTGATGATTGGGAAATGAAAGAAGACGTTCAAGAAAAAGTTGCCGCACTATGGAAGGACGTTAATACTGACAACTTAGAACAACTTTCTGATATAGAAGGATATCGCAAAGAATTTCTACAAATATTTGGTTTTGCTTTCGATGGAGTAGATTATGAAGCAGACGTAGATCCTATGTATCCTAATAAGTGAAGTAACTTTTATTAATAAACCCCGAATTTTGGTTCATAAGAATCCAAAATTTCGGGGTTTTTGTTCTATTAGGCTGACGCTCTAATTATTTTTGAACCAATAACTCTCCATCTTTTTCATCAATTACGATCGCGCCACCTTTAGTGATATTCCCTTTTAGAAGCTCTTCTGATAATCTATCCTCAATATGCTTTTGAATCGCTCTGCGTAAAGGTCTCGCCCCGTAGGTTGGGTCGTACCCTTCTTTTGCAAGGAAGGCTTTGGCTGAATCCGTTAAACTAAAGTCTACTTCCTGCTCTTTTAGACGTTTACGAAGTTCTTCTGCCATCAATGTTACAATTTCTGCAATGTGTTTCTCATCAAGTGAATGGAACACGATCGATTCATCAATACGATTCAAAAATTCAGGACGGAAGCTTTTTTTCAATTCTTCGATGACTTTATCCTTCATATTATTATAATCTCTACCTACATCACTTGCAGCTGTAAATCCTAAGGAAGAATTTTTCTTAATCGTATCTGCACCCACGTTAGATGTCATAATGATTAATGTATTTCTAAAATCAACTACACGACCCTTTGAGTCTGTTAAACGTCCATCTTCTAAAACTTGTAATAAAACATTAAAAACTTCTGGATGTGCTTTTTCTATCTCATCTAGTAATACAACTGAATAAGGTTTACGACGTACCATTTCTGTTAATTGACCGCCTTCATCATATCCAACGTACCCTGGAGGTGCTCCAACTAATCTTGAAGTAGAGTGTTTCTCCATATATTCTGACATATCGATTCGTAGAATCGCATTTTCATCACCAAATAGTGCTTCTGCCAAAGCTCTAGCTAATTCGGTTTTCCCAACTCCTGTTGGACCTAGGAAAATGAATGAACCCATCGGTCTTTTTGGATCTTTTAAACCTGCTCTTGCTCTTCGAATAGAACGACTGACTGATTTGACTGCTTCATCTTGCCCTATGACTCTCTCATGTAAAATAGACTCCATTTTTAATAATCGTTCTGTTTCTTCTTCTGCAAGTTTGCTAACAGGGATTCCTGTCCAGCTAGCTACAACTTGAGCAATATCCTCTGGAGTGACTTCAGAATCCGTACTACTTTGCTCTTCTTTCCATTCCTTTTTCGTTGAATCTAATTCTTCACGTAGCTTTTGCTCTGTATCTCTTAATCCAGCCGCTTTTTCAAATTCTTGACTTTGTACTGCAGCATCCTTTTCTTTACGTATATCCTCTAAGTTGCTTTCTAACTGCTTTAAATCAGGCGGTACTGTATATGAGCGGAGCCTTACTTTCGACCCTGCTTCATCGATTAAATCAATGGCTTTATCAGGTAGAAATCGATCCGTAATATATCGATCTGAAAGCTTCACGGCTTCTTCAATTGCATCGTCTGTAATTTTCACACGATGATGTGCTTCATAACGGTCACGTAAACCGTATAAAATCTGAATCGCTTCTTCAGGTGAGGGTTGATCTACTGTGATCGGCTGGAAACGTCTTTCTAAAGCAGCATCCTTCTCGATATATTTTCTATATTCATCTAATGTCGTTGCACCGATACATTGTAATTCTCCTCTAGCTAAGGAAGGCTTTAAAATGTTAGACGCATCAATCGCTCCCTCAGCGCCTCCTGCACCGATTAATGTGTGAAGCTCATCTATAAACAATATAATATTGCCTGCTTGGCGAATCTCTTCCATAATTTTTTTCAAACGATCCTCAAATTCGCCACGATATTTGGTCCCAGCTACAACAGAACCCATATCTAATGTCATGACTCTTTTATCGCGGAGCGTTTCAGGAATCTCATTATGAATAATTTTTTGTGCAAGCCCTTCTGCAATGGCGGTTTTACCTACACCTGGTTCACCAATTAATACTGGGTTATTTTTTGTTCTTCTGCTTAGTACCTGAATGACACGTTCGATTTCTTTATTTCTCCCTATGACAGGGTCCAAATTATCCTCTTTAGCAATGGCTGTTAAATCTCTAGCTAATCCATCCAATGTAGGTGTATTTGCATTTGTTGCCGTATTATGGCTGGATGATGAGCTCTCACTGCTCCCTAACAACTGTAATACTTTTTGACGAGCTTTATTTAAATTAATCCCTAAATTACTAAGTACCCTTGCTGCAACACCCTCACCCTCACGAATGAGACCTAATAAAATGTGCTCAGTTCCTACATACGTATGACCTAATTTTCTTGCTTCATCCATCGAAAGTTCAATCACCTTTTTAGCTCTTGGTGTGTAAGCTATGTTTGAAGGTTGTTCCTTCCCTCTTCCAATTAAGCTTTCAACTTCATCCTGTATCTTTTCCAAACTTAACCCCAATGAAACAATCGCTTTAGCAGCAATCCCTTCTCCTTCTCGAATCAAACCTAATAAAATATGTTCAGTTCCAATATTGTTATGTCCTAAACGAACTGCTTCTTCCTGAGCTAATGCGAGCACTTTTTGCGCTCGTTCTGTAAACCTACCAAACATCATAATGACATACACCTCCATATAATTCAGTTCATTTATTTATTATTTTTTAATTCTCTCTCTAATCATCTCAGCCCTTAAAACATCTCTTTCATCAGAAGAAAGCTTCTTACTTGCATATTGCTGTAAAAATCCTGGCTGAGTCATAATCATTAATTCATTTAAAACATTCGCTGATACATTAGATATTAGACCTAAATCTATCCCTAATCTAACGTCTGAAAGCCGTTGAGCAGCTTCCTTCGAATCCATAATTTGTGCATAAGACAAAATTCCATAGGAACGATTAACTCGGTCTAGTAAAAATGTTTTTGACTCAGATAACATCTTAGCCCTTGCTGTTCTCTCGTGTTCAATAATTTGTTTTACCACACTATATAAATTGTGAATAATCTCTGGTTCAGACTGTCCCAATGTAATTTGATTTGATATCTGAAAGAGATTTCCTAAAGACTCACTTCCTTCACCATACAACCCTCTAACAGCTAAACCAACTTGACTAACTGCTGTAAGTATTCGATTGATTTGCTGTGTAAGTACTAAAGCTGGAAGGTGGAGCATAACAGAAGCTCGGATTCCTGTGCCAACATTAGTTGGACAACTTGTCAGATATCCTTTTTTCTCGTCAAAAGCATAATTTAATTTCGCTTCAAATATATCATCAATATGATTGGCTAGTTCCCATGCTTCATTAATTTGAAAACCTGGAAATAAACATTGAATGCGAATATGGTCTTCCTCATTAATCATAATGCTAATAGACTCATTTTCACTGAGAATCACTGCACCATTACGTGATTCCTCTGCTAAATTAGGACTAATTAAGTGTTTCTCGACTAAAACTTTACTTTCTAAACTGTTTATTTCAGAAAGCGGGATTCGTTCAAAATTACTAATCATTTTTAAATCTTCATCATGAACTACATCAGATACTTTTTCTAATACTTCTTCAGATTGTTGATTGGTTGAAAGCATTGGAAATGGATAGTGAGTTAAGTTCCTAGCCAAACGGATTCTGCTGCTAATTACGATGTCGGAGTCTGCTCCTTCACCCTTCATCCATTCACTTAATGCGTCCTCAATAAATCGTTCTAAAGACAATCCTAATCCCCCCTAGAATTAAGGTTGAACTTATTTAAATTTATGCCTCTGATATTTTTTGCTCCAGGCTGCGAATTTCATCACGAAGTTTTGCTGCCTCTTCAAATTCTTCAAGATCAATTTTTGATTGAAGTTCTTTTTTTAGATCTTTGATTTGACGTTTATATTTTATTTTCCCACCAGATATCTTAGGGATTTTACCAACATGAACTGAATTGCCATGTACTCTTTTAAGCAATGGGTTTAATGGATCTGAAAAATGATTATAACAGGAGCTACAACCAAAACGCCCTATTTTTCTAAACTGAGAATAAGTCAGACCGCAATTTTCACATCGAATCACTTTTTTTTGTTGTTTTACATTTTGACCCATTGATGGCTCAAATTCTAAAATGCCCGATAATAAATTGTGTATCGAGAACCCATTGGGTGCACCTGGAATAGAATCACCCTTTTCCCTAGCACAAGACTCGCACAAATGAAACTCTGTTTTTTCACCATTTACTATTTTAGTGAAATGTAATGCTGCTGGTTTGTTACCGCACTCTTGGCATATCACACAATCAAACCTCCCTTATTTACTAATTAAAGAAATGAGCATGGCTTTCAAGACTTTTGCTCTGATTTCATCTCTTAAGGGTAACTTTAATGTTAATACATCTCTTGTTATTGCAGCTCTAAACAAATTGGCTTCACGGGCGCTTATGATACCCGTATCTTCAAGTTGATAAATGAATCCTTCCGCTGCAGATTGATCGATTTGTTGACCAATCGTTTGAAATATATGATTCTGAAGAGATGAATTTGATGGGAACAATACCTTTTGTATTCGAATGTATCCGCCACCACCTCGTTTACTCTGAACTAAATAACCTTTCTCCAAAGTGAACCGAGTACTAATGACGTAATTGATTTGAGAAGGAACACAATTAAACTGATCTGCTAAATCGTTCCGTTGAATTTCAACGACCTTCTCTTCGCTTTCATGCAGAATATGTTTCAGATATTGTTCAATAATATCGGAAATATTACGCATATATCAGTTCCCCCAAGCATTCACGTTGTTTGACGTTGTCAGTTTAACTGACTTTGACTTTCTTTGACCTTATAACTATTATACCCAATTATGTTTATTTTGCAAATTTATCGTTCAAACCCTTTTTTCTTTCACAGTGTACTATTATTTACAAAAAAAGCGGAATTCATGACCAATTATAGGTTATTAGGTCAATTTTTATTTTTAATACTTTAATTTATAAATATTTTAATGTAAAAAGTATAAGTGCAACTCCCCCTCTGTCTTCACCTTTAAGGCTCGCCAATCGGTGAGTTAAAGAATGAAACTCTTAAGCAATGTTTTATTTTTTTGAATAAGAAATTTGAAATATTCAAAACAAATTTTGTGAGTGTAATCAAAACTCTTTAGAGTTCCACTGATCAATTCAAGTTGCTTCAGTAAAGGTTTAGGGAGCTGTTTAAAAGGAAAAATAAGGGGAATTCACGGTCTTAAGTCGCCAAAAAGGAACTTAGTTATTTAAATAGCGGGTTTTGATGGCCTTATTTCTAGCATTATCGTACAATTTACCTCTTTTTATTAAAAAACAGCTAAAATAAGACCGTTTTTTCCCTCTAGTATCTAATAGAATTCTGAAATAAGCAAAATAAGACCCTTCATTCCCGCTAACCACTCTATTTCCAAAGAAAACGCAAGTAACTATGAGAATTACTTCCAAAAACGAAAAAAGACACTGTAGTGAGTATATCACTACAGTGTCTTTGGTTTAGCTTGGCAACGTCCTACTCTCCCAGGACCTTGCGGTCCAAGTACCATCGGCGCTGGAGGGCTTAACGGTCGTGTTCGGTATGGGTACGCGTGGTACCCC